>NZ_CDWTMG010000354.1:0-3581 GCF_977945845.1 Frankia sp. CcMO1 | reverse complement strand
GCGGCGGACTCGACGGCAGGGGGTGGCGCGTGCCCGCCCCGCACCTCGGAGATGGCGGTGGACAGCCGCAGAAGTACCCGGATCAGCGCGTCCTGCCGGCCTTCGAGCGCCGCGACGGAAGCACCCAGCATCGTCAGCTCGTCGTCCGGGCCGGACCTCCGCGGCTCGCGCCACGCGGCCGGATGGCCCGCGAGCCGGGGCTGCCCGTACGCCGACGCGGCGGCGGCCGGCCCCGGGTGGTCCTCCGGCGCGACGGGGACGTGCAGAACGGCGCCCTCCCCCACCCAGGACCGCAAGTGACCGGCGCCCGGTCCCCGCGCCCACCGTCCGGTCGTCGCGGTCGCCACCACGAGCAGCGGAACGACGTCCATCGCCGCGCGTAGCTCGTCGACGAAGGCGAGGGTGTCCTCCCCCGCCAGGTCGATGTCCTCGACGAGCAGTGTGACCGGTCTGCGCGCCGCCTCCGCGACGAGCGCGAGGGACAGCTCCTGCGCCGGCCGCGGCCCCGCAGGGTTCTCGGAGATCTTCGCGATCAAGTGCGCCGCGGGTCCGTGCCGGCGGATCCCGGCCACGATCCGGACCAGGTTCGCGGCCACCGCGGCCCCCTCCGGGACGCCGTCCGTCCCATCGGGGCCGACTGTGCTCCGCACCGACCCGAGACCGCTCACCGCGACGTCGGACACCGCGTGAGCGCGCTCGAGCAGGCTGCTCACCCACCGGCCGCGCCCGAGGCCCGGCTCGCCGGTCACCAGGAGCAGGCGCCCGCCGCCCCGCACGAGGGCCCCGACGATCCCGTCGATGTCGGCCCCGCCCGCCGAGGCCTCACCAGTCCCGGACCTGAGGTTCCCGGACCGGAGCGGATCAGCTTGTCCTGGAACGGATTTCGTTCCATCAGCCTGGATCGTGCGCGGGTTCGCGGCGTCCCGGCCTCGTGGCGGATGCCCCGCGGTCGCCGACCGGCGACCGTCACAACGACCGAAATCCCTACCTGCGAGCGCTTCCGCCATACCGAGATGGTCGAAGCCACAGCGCGATAGAACAACGTTCCGGTGCCGTCCGCTTTGACGCCTGGTGAAATAGCGACAGGGAGCGGAGCCCGACCGGCAGGAGTGACGTCTCCTGCTCACGGAGCCGGAGTCCCGAACTCCTGGACCCACACCCCCCGCGCCTCACTGCTCTCAATCACGCCGTCCACGTAGCTCACTCCGATCAGTGTGAAACCGCAGTCGAGCAGGTTCGCCCGGTGCGGCGGCGACCGCAGCCACCCGGTGACGGCATCGTCGGCCGTCCCGTACCCGACGGCGAGGTTCTCCCCCACGGCGCCCTCGAAGCCCAGCATCCGGGCCCGGTCCACGGGGCTGGTACCGCTCGGCGAAACGTGCTCGAAATAGTCCTGCCGGACCATGTCCCGCGCGTGCAGGAAGGCCGCCCGGGCGAGGGTCGGGTCCCACGTCACCCGACGGCAGCCGGCCGCGAGCCGCGCCTGGTTGCTGAGGGCGACCACGGCCTCCTCCTCGGCGGACGGCGGCGTCACGCCGCCGAGGGCCATCCGGTCCGGGGCCGCGGGATCGGTCACCGCTCGACCGGACGGGCCGCCCCCGGACCCGAGCGGTTGTTCCAGAGGCTGTGCGGGGTCCGCAGTCACGGGGGAGATCGACGCCGGCGGCGCGGTCCGCTGTCGCGACGGCCCGATGGCACGGTCCGCCGAGACATCGGCGGCGACGGCGGCCAGGACCGAGCCCACGACGAGGATGACGATGGCCAGCAGGGACCGCCCGAGCGGATGGTCCGCCGGTCCTCGGCTCCCTGCCCGCCGGGTACCCCGGCTCAACCGGTCTGCAGCCATGTGACGGCGTGGTGCAAGGTCGCGTCACTCACCCGCTCCGCCGTCGTGGGAGCCGTCTGCAGGTAGGCGTGAAAGTCGGGCGGCGGGGCGACCAGGTGCTCCCGCAGGTAGTAGACGGAGGCGTCGGACCAGACCCACGTCCCGTCGGTGCGCAGGTGCAGGGGCACTCTGGGCCCCCGAGACGGGTCCAGGACGTCCTCGCCCTGGGTGTCCGCCACCAGCATCGGCGTCCCCGACAGCAGGTACTCGGACATCCTGGCCGCTTCGTCCTCCGCGACGCGGGTCAGGGATTGGGGCCGCCCCTCGGCGTCGGGCTCGCCCTCGAAGACGTCGGCGAAGGAGAACTCCGGGGGCGCGGACAAGGCGAACACGAGTTCCCCGGCGAACTGCAGGGCGCGGTGCAGGGGCGGCAACTCCGAGCCGGCGGCGTAGATTTCGACGATCGGGGCGCCCGAGCCGTCCGTGCCCTGCTCGCCGCCGTAGAACGCCGTGAGGAGGTCCTGCGCCAACTCCTCGTCCGGGGCCTCCACGAGGTACACCGGCACGGGCACGGGCCAGGCGGCGCCGGTCACCGGGTAGCGCCAGGCACGCCAGACTCCGAGGGCGGCCTCGAGCGTGCCGAGCCGGGCGGTCACGTCCCGGTCGAACTGCCGCGCCGCCTCGGCCACCACGCCCGGCTCGTCATCGGTCGCATTCCCGCCCGCCACACCCTCCGGCAGATCCTGTACCGAATGCGGCAGGGCCACGAACTCGAAGACCACCGGCCGCTCGGTGTCGCCCACGGTGACGTGGTCGAGCAGGGAGACATCCTCACCGACGGACAGCAGGCACTCGTCGAGGACGGCGTACTCGACGGTGCTCAGCATCGTGCCGAGGTGGATGCACGCGAAGAGCACAGCGGACAGAGCCTCGTCCGTCCGGTTGTCCGCCAGCGCCCGCCGGGCGAACCGGGTGACGTCGTCCGGCAGCGCGTCGGCCAGGTTCTGGACCAGCCGCCAGGACTGAGCCCTCAACTGCTCGACGGTCAGACCGTCGATGCCGCCCGCTTCCGGCTCGGGAGCCCGGGCGGCCTCCGCCGACTGCGCGCTCGTCCCCGAGCGCCGGTCCACAAGTTGTGCCATGGGTTCCTCCCACTGCCGTTCATGCCGATTCGGTGTGCCCGGCCCTCTTGGTGTTGACCGGATCCACCCCCCGCGGTCACGGCACGGCCACAGGTTTCCAGCCATGTCCCGGGCCGGTACCGGATCCCGGACCGGATCTCAGACCGGATCTCAGACCGGATCTCAGATCAGTACCAGCCGGTCGCCTGGCTGTGCGCCCATGCCTTGGACGGCGAGCCGTAGCGCTCGCGGATGTACGCCAGTCCCCAGTCGATCTGGGTCCGGGGATTCGTCCGCCAGTCCGACCCTGCCGAGGCGAGCTTTCTCGCCGGCAGGGCCTGAGGGATGCCGTAGGCGCCGGAGCTCGGATTGCGGGCGGTCGCCCGCCACCCGCTCTCCCTCATCCACAACCGGTTCAGGCTGACCATCTCGTTCGGGTCGGTCCATCCGTAGGCGGGCAGCCGGGACTGCGCGTACCTCTTGGCCGCCCAGATCCCGGGCGGCAGGGGCCGCCCACCGGTCGACCCGTCCCCGCTACCGGCACCTGGCTCGACCGGTCCTGGCTGGACCGGATAGAACTCCCCCGCGGCTGCCACGCCGCCCGGCGCGTTCGGGCTGAGCGGCGCGTCCAGGGG
>NZ_CDWTMG010000353.1:0-3583 GCF_977945845.1 Frankia sp. CcMO1 | reverse complement strand
GGCGCTGAGCAGGGCGTCGCGATGCCCCTGGGAAACGAGCCGAAGGATGTCGGCCGCTCCAGCGGCCCGATTGACGATCAATCGACTGATGGCGAACCGGGACGACGTCGGTTGATGAATGCGGTACCCGACCTCACAGGCCGATTCGAACCCGGCGGCCGCGACGACATGGCGCACCGACGCGCAGTGATAACCGAAGGGGTAGCAGAAACTGTCCGGACGCCGGCCGGTTCTCTCCTCGATCAGCCGCCGGCTGGCGGTGACATCGTACCGCGCCAAGGCGGTCGGCACCACGTCGAGCTCCAGATGACGGTGACCGTGCGAGCCGAGCTCGATGCCCTCTCCGGCGAGCGCGGCGAGGTCGGACCAGTCCAGCAGGGGAGGTTGCGCTCGGTGTAGCCATCCAGCCAGGTGGCGCGCCGGCCAACGAAGGCGGTCGGCACGTACAGGGTAGCGCTGGCACCGATCGCCCGCAGAGCGGGCACCGCGGTGGTGACGAAGTCCTCGAAGCCGTTCTCGAAGGTGATCACCACCTGGCGGCGGGCGGGATGCGCCAGCGCGTCAGTGAGACCGGTGAGGTGGTAACCGCTTTCGGCGAGGGCCTCGAGCTGCTCGGCGAAGGCACCGGGAGGGAGCTCCCAGCGTCGGAAGTCCGCACTCACCGAATCACCGACGCCGTGGTACATAAGGACGGGCAGGGGCATCGTGGGCGCACCGTCGAACACGCCGGAGGCGGCGCCGGACGCCGCGGGCGCCAGGGAGGTCACGGCTTTCCCGTACCGGCGAGACTGGCCATCCTGCCCGGATTTGCACCGTTATTTCCACACAGATACATGCGTGCATTCGTGTGCAGGGACACAGACCGCACTCCCTCCGCGACAGCGGTTCGCAATCGTGAACGACCAGGTGACACGGGCGTACATCCCATCGAGTGAAGCAGTAGACGGACCAGATCAAGACACCGAAACTAAAACATCGACCGGTCCGCGAACTACCCGGAACTCTACACGTGTATACCCGGCATGCCAATGACGTCAGGAGATCCGGTGGAGTCCTCCCCCGACGCCGGGCCGGGCCGCCGGCCGAGCCTACGTCACACCGGCGTTCCCACCACGGCCGGATCTTTGTCTTTTCACCGTCCGTTCCCCGAGAGGCAGGCAGCATTCGGATGCCGTCCCGGAAACGGGAGACCTCCGGACCTCCGGACCTCCGGACCTCCGGAACCGGAACGCCGGGCGCGTATCGTCCCGCCGGGCCACGAGCGCCCGGACGGTGCGGCGAGGATTGCCCGCTCAGCCCGGAACCAGGCGCATCCCGGGCGTCGGCAAAAGCTCCGAAGAACCCTCTCACGCCTGATTCTCGACCGACCGCCGCCACCGGATCTCCGCGTCGATGAAATCATCGAGCTCGCCGTCGAGAACACCGCTGGTATTCGAGGTCTCGGTGTCGGTACGCAGATCCTTCACCATCTGGTACGGGTGGAGGACATAGTTACGGATCTGTGATCCGAAGGAGACGTCCTGTGGCCCGCCGGTGATGCGCTGTTTCTCCGCCGCTTCCTCGGCCCGCCGCCGCTCCAGGAGCTTCGCCTGCAACACGATCATCGCGGCGGCCTTGTTCTGGAGCTGGCTGCGCTCGTTCTGGCACGTCACCACGATGCCCGTGGGCAGATGCGTGATGCGGACCGCGGAGTCGGTGGTGTTGACCCCCTGTCCACCCGGGCCGGACGAACGGAAAATATCGATACGCAGATCCTTGTCGTCGATGTCGACGTGGTCGGACAGCTCGACGACCGGGGTGACCTCCACCCCGGCGAAGGAGGTCTGCCGCCGGTTCTGGTTGTCGAACGGCGAAATCCGGACGAGCCGGTGCACCCCGTGCTCACTGCGCAGCGTCCCGTACGCATAGGGCGCCTTGACCTGGAAGGTTGCCGACTTCAGACCCGCCTCCTCAGCCTCGGAGGTGTCAAAGACCTCCGTGGCGTAGCCATGCCGCTCGGCCCACCGCAGGTACATCCGAAGCAACATCGCCGTCCAGTCGGCCGCGTCCACCCCGCCGGCCCCGGCCGAGAGCTGCACGATCGCGTCCCGCTCGTCGTACTCGCCGGACAGCAGGGTCCGGACCTCGAGACCGGCGATGTCATTGGACAGCCTGGGAAAATCGGCTGCGGCCTCGGCGAGTAGATCCTCGTCGCCGAGGTCCGCGGCGGCGGCGATGTCGTCGAGACGGCGACGCAACCCCTCCACCCTGGCGATGTCCCCGCGCGTCGACGACAACCTGCGGGTGACAGCCTGGGCCCGGTCCTGATCGGACCAGAGGTCGGGGTCCGCAGCCTGACGCTCCAGATCCTCGGCGCGACGGCGCAACCCCTCCACGTCGAGAACCGTCTCGATGCCGGTCAACGTGGCATCCAGCTGTTTGATCTCCTCGGACAGGTCGACGGCCATGCTGTTCACCTTACCGGCGGCACTCGGGGGCCACCGCCAGGACGGATCTTGCCCGCCCGGGCGGGAGCCGGCCGAGCTCGCATCGGCGTCGCGCCGAGCCCCGCGGCGACCTCCCCGCGGTCTCCCGACGGCATCCCGACCGGGAAACATCATCATGGCGAAACATGCAATGACTCGACGACACGAGGATGAAACATTCGCAGGATGCCACGAGAATTTCGGCCAACCGGCGCCCGCACTGCGGACAATCGTTGCGGCGGCCCCAGGCAGTCAGGCGGTTCAGCCATCCGACAACAACCTCCGACAACAACCGACGCCAATCCCTGAAGAGACACGTACCACATCGCCGAGTGCGCACAACTCGGCGCGTCCGCGGCCCCCGAACGATACCGTCGAAGACGGCGCTTCGCGCACGAATACGTGAACGCCGGGTTTCGTCGGGACAGTGCGGCCTCGCGACCATATGGGTGTCGGATGCGGAGAGCTCAGCTGCAGAGAGCTCAGACGCATCGACCGGTGCGCGCGTGTACACCGGTCGATGTCGCCGGGACGGGACGGGACGAAGGCTCGAGGACCGGCCACTACCACGGGGAAGAGGAGGAAGGCCGCCGTGAATAACCGGATCTGTCGTCCGAGCGATCGGATCACGCCGTTGGCGGCGACGACTCACCGCCCCGTCGCGTGCCGGCGGAAGGCCGCGATCATTCCCGCAGGAGCACGGAGGGTCCCATCGTCTCGGAGGTCTCGGAGGTCTCGGAGGTCTCGGAGGTCGCGGACCGACGCTCTGTCCTGGTTGCCACCGGCCTCGCGGCGGTGGGCTCCGTGAGTCTGCGCGACGACGCATCCGGCCTGCACGAGGCCTGCATGGCCGCCCTGACCGCGACGGTCAGGGCCTACGAGACGTCTGATCTGATCACTACCACGTCCGCCCTGGTCTCGTTGGAGCGCACGACACAGACCGTGCCCCGGGAGCACCGGCTGCGCGGCCGGCCATCGCTGGAGTGGATGCGGCTGCACGCGGCGGTCACGACGGTGGCGGCCGCCACCGCCTACGACCGCGGCAAACACTCCGACGCCGCCGTGCGGGCCGACCGGGCCGCGGCGCTCGCCCGGGCGGCCGGGGACGGGCCACTCGC
>NZ_CDWTMG010000352.1:2338-3979 GCF_977945845.1 Frankia sp. CcMO1 | reverse complement strand
GCCTCGCCGTGGTCGAGCTCCGTGACGACCCAGTCGAGGTCCACGAATATCTTGCGGCGCTCGGCCCATCGGTCATCGACTTCAACCTGCCCCACGCCACGCATGACTCCCCGCCGTACCGGTTTGCTGCCGATGAGCCCGAGTACGGCCGGTGGTTGAGCCGCGTTTACGACGCCTGGATCGGCGCCGGCTCCTACACGCACTCGGTGCGGATCCTCGAAGACATCGTGGCGCTCAGCCTCGGTGCGCAGGGCTCCGTCGAGTCGCTCGGGCTCGCACCGCCCGGCATCGTCGTGGTCGAGTCCGACGGCTCGATCGAGAACGTTGACACACTCAAGGCTGCCGGCTCTGGCGCCGCCGGTCTGGGCGGCCTCAACGTCTTCGAGCACACCTTCGACGAGGTGGCCCGGCACCCGGCGATCCGGCAACGACAGACCGGGGCGTCAGCTCTGGCTGATGAGTGTCAGCGCTGTCCACTGGTGTCCGTCTGCGGCGGCGGCTATCTGCCGCACCGGCTGAGCGCCGAGCGTGGGTACCGCAACCCGTCCGTTTACTGTCAGGACCTCGCCCACCTCATTCGGCACGTCCAAGCCACGCTGCCTGCCTAAGGAGGAGCACTGTGCAGCACCTCGTCGTCCGCCACGCTGAGCCCAGCGACGCCAAGGCCGTCGCCGCGATGATCGAGGAGATCGAGCGGTACTACGGTGCCACGACGATCCAGCCGTTCGAGGAGCAGCTGGCACAGGTCGAGGTCGCGCTGTTCGGCACACCGCCGCTGGCGTACTGCGTCCTAGCGGTCGCTGACGGCGAGGTGGTGGGGCTGGCGGCGTACTCCTTCCTGTGGCCGGCGGCCGGGTCGACGCACTCGCTGTTCCTGAAGGAGTTGTACGTCCGACCGGACGGGCGGCGGCTAGGAACCGGAACGCGGCTCGTCGAGGAGATGCAGGCGATCGCCGCCGCTCGGCCGGGGTGCAGTCGGGTGGAGTGGATGACCGACCGGGACAACGACGACGCGCGGGCGTTCTATCGCAGCCTCGGGTTCGAGGAGTTCGAAGGCAAGGTGAACTACCGGATCACCCTCTCGTAGAGGACGCCGTGCTCGTCTTGCATCAGCGACTCGATCGACGACGCGAGTTCGGCGCCGCGGGGCGATGTCGTGCTCGGCGAAGCGTTTGTGGTCAACAGTCCGACCGCCGGAGCGTAGCCACACTGCTTCGGTGCTCTTGTTCAGATGCAGCGTGCTGTCGTTTGGGCATCGAGGCCTCGTATGTCGGCAGCGCCTCTGCCCGCGTGCTCAGGAGAGGTTGAAGTTCGCCAAGAAGTGTGTCGACGTCGGAATCCGCCACGCGAAGGACGGGCCGACGAAGGTACGCACTCCACGCGTAGGGCTTCGGAAAGGTCTCCAAGTGATCGACCAGGGGACCGAGTTGCAGCCCGCCGGGAAATGGCACGACGCCATGAATGCGTAGACCAAGGTCCCAATAAAACTCCCTGCCACCGATATCGATAGACGTCTCTAGGAGGCGCGCGGGCCGTGTCACTGTTCCTATGCCGATGATCCGTCCTCGATCACGTTCGTTGCGCTTCCACGCCCCCCTTGTGGCATACAGGAACAACCGATCACCTTGGGCTGTCTCCGTG
>NZ_CDWTMG010000352.1:0-1955 GCF_977945845.1 Frankia sp. CcMO1 | reverse complement strand
TACGTATTCGGAAGTCCTGTGACGGGTGTGTCGGCGTCCACCCTGGAGTGTTGCGGGGTTTGAGTCCGGGTTGCCACACGCTGGTCGCGTGGGGGTGCGTGATCTGTGGTGGTCGATGGTGTTTGCTGTGCCGCGTGACAGTGGTGGCGGGCGATGTTCTGGATTCGCAGGGTGCTGCGGCGTCTGTGGAGGACGTGCTCGCTGCCGTGCTGGCGGCGAATGAGCAGTTGACGCGGCTGGTGGCCGAGCTGCGGGCCGAGAACGCTGTGCTGCGGGCCGAGAACGCGCGGCAGGCCGGCGAGTTGGAGCGGTTACGGGCGGATCTTGCGGTGTTGCAGCGGATGGTGTTCGGGCGTTCGTCGGAGCGCTCGCGTCCGGAATCGTGTGATGTCGGTGACGCGGGCGGCGGGGGTGAGGCTGTCGATGCCGGCGCTGAGCAGGGCTCGAACGGTGGTGGTTCGGGTAAGGCTCGGGGTCCGGGGGCGCGGGCGGGGCGGCGTGACTACTCGGACCTGCCGCGGGTGGAGATGTTCTTCGACTTCGATGAGGGCGGGTACTGCTGCCCGCGGTGTGCACAGCCGTTCACGGTGCTGGGTGATCACGTGTCCGGGGAGCAGTTGGACTGGCAGGTGATCGTCCGGGTGGTGGTACACCGCCGTCGCCGGTACAAACGTGGCTGTTCGTGTCGGGTGCCGGCCACGGTGATGGCACCAGGCCCGCCGAAGGCGATCGGTAAAGGGTTGTTCGCCAACGGGTTCATCGCGATGCTGTTCACCGAACGCTATGTTGCGGGTCGCAGTATGAACTCCCTGGTGACCGGTCTGGGCCGCCAAGGTGCGACCATCTCACCGGCGACGCTGGCCGGCACGTGTGCGCAGGCCGGGGCGCTACTGGTGCCCCTCGAAGAGGCGATCGTCGCCCGGTCGCGGGATTCCTGGCACCTGCACGCTGATGAGACCACGTGGCGGGTGTTCGCCCCGGATTCCGGTGACGGCCCGACGAAGTTCTGGCTGTGGGTGTTCATCGGCGCGGACACCGTGTGTTTCGTGATGGATCCCAGCAGGGCCGCGACGGTGCTGGCCCGCCATGCCGGTATCGACGAGAGCACGGGGCAACTGCTCGACGGCGATGACGGCGGGCCGCGACGCCTGGTCATCTCCAGCGACTTCTACGCCGTGTACCAGTCCGCAGGCCGTAAAGCCGACGGGCTGGTCAACCTGTACTGCTGGGCCCACGTGAGAAGACACTTCGTGCGCGCCGGCGACGCCAACAAGACCCAGTTGCAGTACTGGGCGCAGTCCTGGTTGCAGCTGATCCGGGACCTGTACCGCGCCCATGACGAGTTGATGGCGGCCTGGGCGCACGCCGCGGCCCCCGCACCGGGTGACAGCAGCGCCGTGGTCCGCCTCGCCGAGGCGTACACCGGCTGGGACACCGCGATCACCACGATCGACGAAACCCGCCGCAAGCAGATGGCCATGCCCGGACTGAAAGAGCCGGCGAAGAAGGCCCTGGCCACCCTGGACCGGGAATGGGCCGGGCTGATCGCGCACCGCGACTACCCGATGATCGAGCTGGATAACAACAGGGCAGAACGCGCGATCCGTGGCCCCGTCGTCACCCGCAAGAACGCCCGCGGCTCGCACAACGACGACACCGCTCGGCTCGCCGCGACCGTTTGGACCGTCACCGCGACCGCGCAGATGGCCGGGTTGAACGTCCTGACCTGGCTCACCGCCTACCTCGACGCCTGCGGCCGTAACAACGGCAAACCCCTCACAGGTTCCGATCTTGAACGGTTCCTGCCCTGGAACGCCGACCCCGAAGACCTCCGCACCTGGACACAACCACCCTCACCACCACCACAGCCCAGCTGACCCCCCGCACCACCCCGGCGCGGCCGACCCCGCCACGCCGGCCATCGGCATGCCCTCACAGGACTTCCGAGTACTTAC
>NZ_CDWTMG010000351.1:0-3599 GCF_977945845.1 Frankia sp. CcMO1 | reverse complement strand
CGATGACCTTCCCAAACATACCCTAGACGTGCGTTTCACCGGCGGACCAGCCGCCACGTCCGGTGTGTGCGGTACGTCCTACATTGTTTAGCAGACGTTAAGGAAGTGTGGATCTGATGGTGCGTGCCCCGGCCGGTCCGGGCGGGTGCGGCCGGACGATGGGCTGGCTGGCTGCCGGGGACCGGTGAGGGCGGCCGGGTCACCGGCCCGGCGGGGGCTGCGGGGCCGTGGGATAGGGGGGTTGCGGGGATTGGTCCTGAGCCGTCGGGTATTGGGCCGTCGGGTACTGGGCCGTCGGGTACTGGGCACCCGGGTACGGGGCGAAGGCGGGGGAGGGTGTCGATCTCGGCCGGTTCGCCGTCAGCCGGTGGTAGGCACGCCGGGTTCGCTCGGCCAGCACGGCGGACAGGTAGGCCCAGCCCGGCGTGCCGGGCGGCGGCGGTGGTGTCACGACGGCTCGCACCTCCCGGACCAGCCCGCTGCCGAGGCATTCGAGGGCCTGCGGGGACAGCTCGTGTGCCCGGCCGAGGAACTGGCGGGCACGCAGGGCCAGAGCATCATCCAACCCGGTGAGGTCAAGGGTGGCGGCCCAGCCGACGAGCTGGGGCGGGACGGACGCCGGCACTCCGCCAGTGCGCGGCACGCTGGCCTGCAGGACGACCGTGCCGGCGAAGACGTCCCCCAGCCGCTTCGCGTGTTTCGACACCAGCATGCTGATCACTGCGGGCAGGCCCAGCAGCAGTCCGGGACGTTCGACGACCGCCCCGACCAGACCCCGGGCGAACGCGTGCCGGAAGTGGATGGGACCTCCGTCGTCGCGGACGACGCGCAGCCCCAGGGTCATCTTGCCGAGGGTCCGCCCGCGCGTCAGCGTCTCGCAGGTGACCGGGTACCCGAGCACGATGCCGACATAGACCAGCAGGAACACCGTGGCGATCAGGGCGTCGTTGTCGGGCCGCACGATCAGTAGGGCCGCGGCGCCGACCGCGTAGAGGATGTAGAGCTGGATGAGCAGGTCGAGCAGGCCGGCGATCAGACGGGAGCCCAGCCGAGCCACCCGCAGTTCGATGGTGATCGCTTCACCTGTGACGATCGCCTCACCCGTGAGGACACCCGTGCCGGCGAGACCGGCGGATCCCTTTCCCGTGACGACCTGGTTCATCTGGGCCCCCCGGGACCTCGATGGGTATCCGGACATCACTTTATGGCCTACGCCGCCCGGTTCGCTCCTCCTCGCCGGGTGGTGCCGCTGACAGCGGTGAGGACGGTTCGGACGCGTGCGGCTCGACGGTCTGCGAGGATCTCGACGGTCTGGGAGGATGAGGCCGTCATGGATCTTGATGCGTACGTCGCCGTGCACCGGCCGGAATGGGTCCGGCTTGGTCGGCTCGTCGACAAGGCCGGCCGGCCGCGGCGGATGGCACCGGACGAGCTCGACGAACTGGTCGAGTTGTACCAGCGCGCGGCTACCCACCTCTCGGTTATCCGCAGCCGGTCGTACGACACGACCCTGGTCGACGATCTGACGAACCTGGTGACGCGAGGCCGGGCGGCGGTGGGCGGCGCACCTGACCCCGGCTGGCACATCGTCGGTCGTTTCTTCGCGGTGACGTTTCCGGTGGCCGTGTACGAACGCCGATGGTGGGCTGTCGCGACGGCGCTCGGCTCCCTGCTCGTCGCGCTGGCCGTCGGTCTGTGGGTCGTGCACGACGCCGAGGTACAGGCGAACCTGCGTGCGCCGGACGCGGTCGCGGATCTGTGCCGCCACGGCTTCGCGTCCTACTACACCGAGAATCCGGCCTCGTCCTTCGCTAGTCAGGTGTGGACGAACAACGCCTGGGTGTCCGCGCAGGCGGTGGTCTCCGGGGTGCTGCTGGGTCTCCCGACCCTGCTGGTCATGTTGCTGAACGCGCTGAATCTCGGCGTCGTCGGCGGATACATGACCAGCTGCGGGGAGAGCGGGCAGTTCTTCAGCCTGATCCTCCCGCACGGCCTGCTGGAGCTCACGGTCGTGTTCGTTGCGGGCGGGGTCGGGCTGCGTCTCGGTTGGACGATCATTGCACCGGGTCCGCGCAGGCGGGTGGAGGCCCTGGCCGCAGAGGGGCGCGCAGCGGTGGCCGTCACGATGGGGATGGCGCTCGTGCTGGCCGTCTCCGGGCTGATCGAGGCGTTCGTGACCCCGTCGGGGCTGCCCACGGCGATCCGGATCGGGATCGGCGCGGTGGCGTTCGGCGGCTTCATCGCTTACGTCCGGCTGTACGGCAGCCGGGCGGCCGCGGCCGGAGAGACCGGTGACATCGACACCGGGCGCGGCGGCGCCGACCTGCTCCCGGTGGCCTGACCGCGCCGACCGGGGCCCGTGGCGGGCATCACATTTCTGGGGCGGCGGGAAGGCTGCCCGGCGATGTACCTGTTCGGTAGGTACAGGCGCGGCGCCCTGGGGTGAGCCGTGACGCCGACGAGAGGGAGCCTCATGACCACCGCGTTCGACCCGATCGATCTGGGCGGACTTCGCCTGGCAAACCGCATCGCACTGGCCCCCATGACCCGTAACCGGGCCCCCGGCGCAGTCCCGGCTCCGGCCACGGCCACCTACTACGCCCAGCGTGCCGGCGCCGGGCTCCTCATCACCGAGGGCACCCAGCCCTCCGTCGGTGGACAGGGTTACCCGAACACCCCGGGCCTGCACAGTGAGGAGCAGGTGCGGGCCTGGCAGCAGGTGACCGGCGCCGTGCACGAGGCCGGCGGAGTGATCTTTGTCCAGGTGATGCACGCTGGTCGCATCAGTCATCCCGACCTGCTGCCGGGCGGTCTCGTCCCGGTGGCCCCCTCGGCGGTCCGCCCGGCCGGCCAGGCGTTCACCGGCGAGGGTATGCAGGACTTCGTCATCCCGGCCGAGCTGACCGAGCAGGGCATCATCGAGATCATCGCCGATTTCGTCGCCGCGGCCCGTAACGCCGTCGAAGCCGGCTTCGACGGCGTCGAGATCCACGGCGCCAACGGCTACCTCGTGCACCAGTTCCTTGCCAGCGGCACCAACCGGCGCACCGACGGCTGGGGCGGCTCGGCGGCGGGTCGGATCCGGTTCGCTGTGGAGGTCACCCGGGCGGTCGCCGCCGCGATCGGCGCTCATCGGGTCGGCCTGCGGATCTCGCCGGGCACCACCTTCAACGACATCACCGAGGACGACGTGCGCGACACCTACGTCGCGCTGGTGGACGCGGTCGCTCCGCTGGGGCTTGCATACCTGCACATTGCGGAGAACACCGGGCGCGAGCTGACCCGAGAGCTGCGGGATCGCTTCGGCGGTCCGCTCATCCTCAACCCGCTCACCCCCGACCACCCGACCGGGCCGGAGGAGCTGTCGCTCGTGGAGAACGGCACCACCGACATCCTCAGTTTTGGGACGCTGTTCCTGGCCAACCCCGACCTGCCCGTCCGGCTCGCGGCCGGCGGCCCGTTCAACTCGCCGGACCGCGCCACCTTCTACGGTGGCGACGAGCGCGGGTACACCGACTACCCGGCACTCGCCGATGCCGACGCCGATGCCGACTCTGTGGCCGTGACCGTGGTTCAGCAGGAGTCGCCCGAAGCCGGGC
>NZ_CDWTMG010000350.1:0-3637 GCF_977945845.1 Frankia sp. CcMO1 | reverse complement strand
CAGATCCAGATCCTGGACATCGACCCGCCCCGGACCCCACCCCGGACCCCGGATGACGCTCACCCGGACGTCATCACCTTCATCGGCCGGATCGACGGCACGGTCATCACCGTGGGAACGCAGCCCAGCGTCCCGCGGAGAACCCCAGTCGTCGTTCTCCGCACCCAGTCGGCCCTGCTCAACGTTCTCTGCGTCGCGCATCTCGTGCCGGACGAGGCGCATCGGCTCGCCGCCCTGTTGTCCAGCGCCGCGCTCGCCACCGTGGGGAGCTCCGCGTCCCAGCCCCCCGGTGCTGCACCGCCGCCTGCCGACCTCGCCTCCGGGGTCCGCTCGCGGCACATCATCTCCGCTGGGGAAGGATCGAGCGCCGCGGAGCTCCGTCACGCGCTGGCTCTGCTACCAGCGGGGGCACGACTCGTCGATTTCGTCTCCGACACCGACGTCGCCCTCATCTTCAGCGTCGACGATCCACCCTGGCCGACGATCAACCTGGGCGGGGGGCCGTCCGGGTGACCGAAGGCCCGAGGCCCGGCCATGCGCCGTTTTAATCATCGAAAGGACGGCCAGAGCCGTGAGGGCAGCGGACCGACCCGACAGGCACCCAGCCGAGGCAGGCACCGCGCAGAGGCAGACACCCGACAGGCCACGCCGCCGTCCCGGCCATGTCCGGAATCCCGCGAGGAGGAGCACTAGCTTCACCAAGAGTGATCGATCGTACAAGTCTGTTCGCTTCCCCGGCCCAGGACAGCCCGACGACACCGGTAGCGGCACCGATGACGCTCGCTCGCGTCACCACCAGGCTGCGCCCAGTGATCAACGCTACCGGCGTCCTGCTCCACGGAGGGCTCGGCCGAGCTCCCCTGTCCGCGGCCGCCCGCGCGGCCCTCGACCTGGCAGCCGGCACGACCGACCTCGAGCTTGACCTCGGGACCGGACGGCGAGGACGACGAGGACGTACCGCCCTGGCCGCGTTGGCAGCCGCGGTGCCCGCAGCGGCGGGCGTGCACATCGTCAACAACAACGCGGCAGGGCTGATCCTCGCGGTGACGGCGCTGGCCGGGCGGCGGGAGATCGTGGTGAGCCGCGGGGAGCTGGTGGAGACGGCGGACGGGTTCCGGCTGCCCGAACTGCTGGTCTGCACCGGGGCTCGGCTGCGGGAGGTCGGCACCACCAACCGCACGACGCTCGGGGACTACGCCGACGCGATCGGGCCGGAGACCGGGCTCGTGCTGCGCGTGCATCCGTCCAGCTATCAGGTGGTGGGGCTGACTGACACCCCTGCGATCAACGATCTTGCCGCGCTCTGCGCCGACTTCGAGATCCCCCTCGTCGGTGACTGCGGCTCCGGGCTGCTGCACCCCGAGCCGCTCCTCGCCGATGAACCCGATGTCACGACCTGGCTCGGCTTCGGCGTCGACGTGGTCACGACCAGCGCGGACAAACTGCTCGGCGGGCCTCAGGGCGGCCTGCTGCTGGGACGTGCCGACCTGATCGACCGGATGCGTCGGCATCCGATGGCCCGGGCAATGCGGGCCGGAAAGCTCACGCTCGCCGCGCTGGAAGCCACCCTCAGCCACCCCGACTCCCCTGTCCGGCAGGCGTTGCACGCCCGACCGGAACGGCTGATGACGCGGGCCGAGACGCTCGCCGCGTGGCTACGGCGTTCGGGCATCGCAGCCTCGGCTGTAGCGAGTCGTGCGGTCGTCGACGGCGGGGGTGGATCGTCGCCGCAGCCGAATGACGCCGCATTCCGTCGATCGGGCAGCCACCAGCGCGAGGGCGCACAAGACGAAGACGACATGGCCCCGACGGGCCCCGCGGGCGGTCTGACGATCAGAGGGTTCGGCGGCTTCGGTCCGGAGCTGCCGAGCGCCGCGGTGGCCCTGGAGGCAGTCATCGCCGCCCCCCTGCGCCAGGGCGAGCCCTCCGTGTTGGGCCGGGTCGAGCAGGGATGCTGCCTGCTTGATCTGCGGACCGTTCCGGTGGAACTCGATCCCGTCCTCGCCGCCGCCGTGCTGACTGCCGCGACCGAAGCCGGCGCGACCACGATCACCGATGCCCCGACCGAGCCGCACATCGCCGAGGATGCCGACGTCATGACGATCGAATCCATGGCCATCCCGCGCGCCACCGTGCCCGGCCGACGGACGCCGTGAGCCTCGGCCGCCCCTACGACTCCCCGGCGGTCGCCGTCGCGGTGAGACGGCTGGGCTCGGTCGCCGCCGCGGTGACCCTGCTCTGCTACGGGCTCGTCCACCTGCTCGTCTGGCCCGGCGCACCCACGGGGACCCCGGATGAACGGTACCGGTGGAACGGGGAGTCAACGCTACTCGACTCGTTACCGGGTGAGGCGGTCTGGAGCATCGGCGGCCTGCTGCTGGCAGCGACCCTGCTCGGGCACGGCGTCGGCGCGGCGGGACTCGCCGGGCTGCCCCTGGTTCACCGCCACTGGCTGGCCGCGACCGGATTCGGGGCGGCCTGTTCGCTGAGCCTGTTCGCGATCGCCTGGCCGGGGCTGGAACCCACCGCGACGGAGTTCAGCGCCGGTCCGATAATCAGCGGGCTGCTGCTGGCGAGCACGCTCGTCACCGGCTGGGCCCGGCACCACCCGCCCCACGCCGTCGCGTAGCGCGGTCCCGCTGCGAGGTCGAACAGCTTCGCCTGACGTGCGACCACCGCGCCGTGGCCCTCGTCGGCCGCGAGCACGATCCCTCACGATCAGTGGACGGCCGATCCAAACCTCGATCTAACGCTAAAACAACGGAGAAATAAGCGATTCACGGTTCGCTCGGCGGCGGCGGGGACCCGCGTCGCATCTTCGCATGTGGCGGGCCCGCCGACGGGCCTAGACATCAGAACATTATAGTACAAATATTATAAATTCCGGCATATAGCTCAAACTTCCGATTCGGGAAGCTTGATTACCCATCGGCATCGATGCACCTCTTACGGAGACCGGAAGCCGTAGAGATGGTTCAGTATGCCGTTGTGTACTGGTTGCGCTGATTGTGATCCTTCAAAGAGTACGGTGGATGCAGTCGGCCACCTCGGATAGCGGCGTCCAGGGGGACGTAATGAAGTAACAAATACGTGATCGAGAGCATCATCGCAGGTCACAGGCCTGTGGAGGGTTCGAAACGCGCAAGTTATTTCATTTCGACTCCCAGGGAGTCACGCAATGAGCGGGTACGACTATTCGGTTGCCATCCTCGGTAGCGGCATCGCCGGCTCGACGCTGGCCAATATCCTCGCCCGACACGGTCACAGCGTGGTTCTGATTGACAGTGGCACGCATCCGCGTTTCGCGCTCGGGGAGTCGACCATCGGTGAGACGACCTATCTGCTGAAGTTGCTCGCCCAGCGGTTCGACGTCCCCGAACTCGGCCATGTGAGCAGCTTCGAGGGCGTCCGCTCCCACGTCACCTCGGCCTGCGGGGTGAAGCGCAACTTCGGATTTGTCTACCACCGCGAGGGTGCGCTCCAGAACCCCGAAGAGGTCACTCAGTGCAGCGTCTCGGAGTTTCCGAACGGCCCGGAAATGCACATGCACCGCCAGGACATCGATGCTTACCTCTTCTATACGGCCGTCCGTTACGGGGTCTTCGAAGTTAACCGGGGTGGGCGTGAGACCCCAGCC
>NZ_CDWTMG010000349.1:0-3668 GCF_977945845.1 Frankia sp. CcMO1 | reverse complement strand
CAACCACCGGTTCTACCCCGAGGATCCGATCGAGGTCTTCAAGCGGAACTTCTACGTCCACCCCTACGGAGAGGACGATCCCGCGGAGCTGCTGCAGATCGTGGATCCCGGCCACATCCTGTTCGGGTCCGACTACCCGCACCCGGAGGGCATGCAGGACCCCACCTCGTACGCCGAGGTCCTCCGGCCGCTCCTCTCGGAGGCGGACGTGGCCAGGGTCATGGGCGGCAACATGGCGTCTCTCCTCGGCGTCGAGATGACCGCGAAGGTGGCCTGATGCCGGGGACCGGCCGATGAGCTTGCGTCGGGGCGAGTTCCGGTTACCCCCGTGCCGATCGTGCGGTGATTTCCACTGGGCGCCGTGCCCGGCTTGCACGTCATGCCAGTCGGAGGGCCTGGCCTGGGTCGCGCGGCCTCGCTGAGGTCCGGGACCCGCTCCGGGTCAGGGAGGGTGGCATGAACGGACGGCGTCCTGTCTCCGCCGACTGGCACCTGCATCACCCCCCGCCCGCAACTCCTCCAGCCGCCGCCGCCGACGCCGCGCCCGCCGACGCCGCGCCCGCCGACGCCGCTCCTGGGCCGGTGTGTGGGACGTCAGTCATGCGGACAGGTTGGCAGACGCCGGCTCGCGGATCGCCGCGAGGTCGCCGGGGGAGACCAGGCCCCCTGCTGCGTCGACATGCCGGACGCGTCCATTCCGGGCGGCCCGCAATGTCGTCAATGTCGTCAATGTCGTCAGCGGCCCGCCGGTGCGACGTCCGCTAGCGTGGACTGCATCTCGTTGGCCATGACGGTCGGGGAACGCCAGGCCTGGCACCGAACGCATGGTTCGATACCGCTGCTGCCGAGGTTCGCCCACGTTTTCGGTGTGCTTAAACGTTTCCGTGACCCGGAATCACACCGAATACGTGGGCGAACCTCGGCAGCAGCGTGGGCCGCATTCGAAGGAGCGACGACATGGCGGTATCTCCCCAGGCCCCGTCCCGGTTGCTGCGCAGTGGCCCGGCCGGCGCGGCCGAGCTGGGGGAGCAGCTGAAGACCGCCGTCGCCGAGATGGCCCGGTGGATGGGAGAGTTCGGCGGCTTCGGCCCGCACCCTTCGCTGGACGTCGAGGTGGACGCCGTCGAGCGGGCCACCGAGGAGCTGCGTGCCCGGTTGCGGGACAACTACCCGTTCTTCCATCCCCGCTACGTGGGGCAGATGCTGAAATCGCCGCACCCGGCCGCGGTGATCGGCTACGTCACCGCGATGCTGGTCAATCCGAACAACCATGCCCTGGACGGCGGCCCGGCGACCGCGCGGATGGAGAAGGAGGTGGTGGCCCAGCTGGCTGCCGTGTTCGGCTTCGACCAGCATTTGGGACACCTGACCAGCAGCGGCACGATCGCCAATCTCGAGGCACTGTTCGTCGCCCGCGAAACGCATCCCGGCAAGGTGGTGGCCTACAGCGCCGACGCGCACTACACCCACTCCCGCATGTGCCACCTGCTGGGCATCACCGGTGTGGCGGTCCCGACGGCGGCCGACGGGGCGATGGACCTCCAGGCGCTGGAGGAGTTGCTGCGCACGGGAACTGTCGGCACCGTCGTGGCGACCGCGGGCACCACGGGACTGGGCGCGATCGATCCCGTCCACGAGATCGTGGCGATGTGCCGGCGCTACGGGGCGCGGGCGCACGTCGACGCCGCCTACGGCGGGTTCTTCCGCCTGATCGCCGACGACGGTCCGGACGGCGTTCCGGCCGCACCCTTCGCCGCCATCGCCGACTGCGACTCGGTGGTCATCGACCCGCACAAGCACGGGTTGCAGCCCTACGGCTGCGGCGCAGTGCTTTTCAAGGATCCCGGCGCGGCGCGCCACTACCTTCACGATTCCCCGTACACCTACTTCACCTCCGAGGAGTTGCACCTGGGGGAGATCTCCCTGGAGTGCTCACGCGCCGGGGCGGCGGCCGCGGCGCTGTGGCTGACGCTGCGGCTGTTGCCGCTTACGGGAGACGGCTTGGGCGCGGTGCTGCGCCCCGGCCGCCGGGCCGCACTGGCCTGGGCCGAGCACATCGCCGCCTGCGAGGGGCTGAGGCTGTATCAGGCTCCGCAGCTTGACATCCTCACCTACTTCCCGGCCCGGGAGTGCCTGTCGGAGGTGGACCGGGTCAGTGCCCACGTCATGACCCAAGGGATGCAGTTGCCGCCGGAGCAGTCGCTGTTCGTCGCGACGTACACCGTGGACGCCGCGGCCCTGGCAGCCCGCGGCCATCACGTGGTCGCCGACGTGCCGCGGGGCCGCATCCTGCGCAGCGTGCTGATGAAGCCGGAGACCGAGCACCACGTGGCGTCGCTGCATCGGCAGATTCTCGACCTGCTCGCCGGCGGCCACGGATAGGGCCGCGCACGGCAGAGGTCGATCGCCGTGCCGGAGGCTGTCGACCACGACCGGCGCGTCGCGTTCCCTTCGGTGGAAGTGGGCACGGGCCGGACCGTACCCGTCACGGTCGAGTGCACCACGAGGCCGCTGCAACGCTGGACCGGCGCGGGGCTCGCGGTCGAGGTGGGACGGTCGAGGCGGGTGCGCACGGCGGCGACCCGGCCGCGTTCACGCTCCCCGTTCCAGGAGGTCTCGGGTAGTGCGAAATCGGTGTGCTCGGCGCCGCGCGGATCGCGCCGGCCGCGCTGGTGAAACCCGCCCGGATCGTCGATGACGTCGAAGTCGCCGCCGTCGCGGCCCGCGACCGCCGCAGGGCCGAAACCTTCGCCGCGAAGCACGGCGTGCCGGCGGTGCACGCTGCTACGCCGTGCACTGCCTGCGCCGGCTGTCCGGCGGCGAGCCGGTGGTCACCTCGGCCACCGCGCGGACCCTGCGCCGGGACCGGCGCCTCGACCGGGCGATGACCGCGCGGTTCGCCCTCCCGGGTGGGGCGACCGGCCGGATCCGTGCCTCGATGTGGTCGCGGACGCTGCTCAACCTCCGGGCCCGCGTCGTCGGCGAGCACGGCGCGATGACGGTCGACAACTACGTCGGGCCGCACATGGTGTCCCGGTTCATCGTCACCGTGGACGGAGAGCGACGCCGCGAACGGTTCCGCGGCGAACCGACGTACGCGTACCAGCTGCGGGCCTTCACCGCGGCCGGCCTCCCGTCGCGTGGAGCCAGCGCGCCGGGATGAGTCCTCTGCCGAGATCTGTCGGCCACCCGCACTACGCTCGGGGCGTGGGCTCGCGTGGCCGAGAGGGGAGTACATGATCGTCGTTCACGCCTGGTGGTCCCCGCCAGCCGGGCAGGCAGCAACCGGTCGGCTCGTGCTGTGGGCCGAGGACGGCATGGGCCCCGCCGAGCTGCCCAAGCGCCCGGGCCGCCGCCCCCGGGTGCGCAGCCACCCGTTCGCCCTGCCTCCCGACCAGGTCGCCAAGGCCCTGCGGCTCGATCCCCAGCACGACATCAGGCCGGGGACGGCCGAGCTGGCGCTCCCGACGTATCCCAACGCCCCCGCGGCCTCGCCCGAGCTTCTCGACCTGCAGCCGCGCCAGGTGACCGACCGTGAGGCGGCCGCGCCACGGCCCCACGCGCGCTGGCGGGTGCCGACGGCGGAGGTCGCGCCGCACCACGCCGTGTCCCTGCTGCGCCTGCTCCGCGACGCCGACGAGGGGCCCCTGTCCGCGTCGGGCGAGGGC
>NZ_CDWTMG010000348.1:0-3678 GCF_977945845.1 Frankia sp. CcMO1 | reverse complement strand
CCCGAACTCCCCCAACTGCCCACCCACCGACAACCACAACTGCGCCAACCCAAAAATCTCATCCTCATCCGCAACCGGCCACGCATCACCAGTCACGACATGAAACATCTCCGCCACCCACGACGGAACCTCGATACCCACCAGAAACTCGATTCAGACGCCGTTACCGGTCGAACCTCGATCCGGTTTACATAGCGCGGTGACCTGGGCGTGCCTAGCGCCGGCCGTGCGCTCCGGACCCCGTAGCGGGTCCCTCGAGCGGCGGGGGCAGCTTCGGGTCCCCGACGCTCAGATCTCGGTTGATCTTCTCCAGTTTCAGTTCGATCTGTTCGGCGCCATCAGCGCCGGTCGCGGCCAAGTCCGCAATGTCGATCAACAGCAGCGCGGCGATTCCGGCCGCGTGCAGAAGCTGATTGGCGTTGTCGAAATACTGCTCGCCGATCGCTTTGCCAACCTCGTCGCCACCGCCATTGCTCGGATCGTGGGGCCTGAGCGCGTTGTAGATATCGTGCAGGTAGTTCTGCATCGAGGTGGCGTCACGCCTCAGGACGTCGGCAGCGTTCTTGAGCTGGGTCGAGTCGACGGCGATCTGGTCAGCCACGACCGCGACCTAGCTTCGGCCGCTCGCTCGCCGAGTCCGGTTGGACGGCGAACAAGTCATCAGGCAGCATCCGGCTGAGATCCGTGTTGGGATCGAGCATCTCCTCAGCGGAAAACCCACCCCATGGGCTGCGGGGCATGAGCTCGGCGACGCCGCGTTGCAACTGGGCGTAGGCCTCTGACGCGACGGAAAGGATTCGGCGGGAGAGCTCCTCCGAATCCAGGTCGCGGTAGCCGTCTCCCCGGAAGGTCAGCTGGGTTATCTGGCCCTGCGCGTCCAGGATGACCACGATGGAGCCGTCCCGGTACTCCGCTTTGGCCGTCAGGGCACTGAGTGTCCGGCGAGCCTCGAGCATCTGCTGCTGCGATTCAGCGAGAGCACTGCGCAGTTGCTGCAGCCGCGTCCCCATGTCCATCTCGGTCATGCTTCCAGCACCTTCTTCGCGGCGGACCCGCGTGAGCCCGCGCTTCACGTCCTCGTGAGTCCGTCTCACTCTTCTTCACGAAGTTGTGGGGCTCCGATCACGCCACGGCGGGAAACGTTGGTGCGACGGGCTTCACGCCGCCGGCCGGCGTCGGCAGTGGCGGCCGGCGGCGTCGCCGGTTCCGTGCCGGAGCCGGGCTCATCCGACCTGCTGGGAGCCCGCCGCCCACCGGACCGATATCCGGCGGCCCCCGCCGGCATCTCGGTTGCATCCGCGGCGTGCCGGCCACGGGAGGTCCGCGCGCCTGGTCCGGCGCCGGAATCAGGCTCTGGCCGCTCCTGCTTGGCTTCGCCGGAACCGCCCGCCGCGCGTCCTCCTCGGCCAGCCGCAGTTGCCCTCGCCCTGGCGGCCTGATCCCGCGACCCCTTCCCCCGGGCCGTCCGCTCGCGCGCAGCCTTGTCCTCGGCTTCCGCCTTCTCCCGGGCGCGCTCCTGCGCCCGGATCCGTTCCAGGAACGTGGTCTCTTCCTCCGGGGTCATCGCCCGCGCGGGAGGCATCTTGGCGAATTCGAGGCGGCGGCGCTGTCCCTCGACGGAGAAGAAGCGCACGACCTTCCGCGCCCCCGGACCAGCGGCACCCGATCCACCCTGGTCCTTGCGGGGTGTCGGTGGCGTCACACTGTTCATCGCAGCGTCCTCCGTTCGTGAATTCCGGTCGGTTCCGTCGGAACGGCCACGGTGCAGTCCGCCGCCGTCATCCGCGGTTCCCCGAACCGATCAGGGCGTCGTCTGGCTGCACCGCCCACGGAGGGAGCTTCACAGGCCGGAATCCCTGCTCGCCGACCGTGTGGATGCCGTCGGACATCCGGCCCGCGTCGTACGACCCGCCGTCCAGGTCGTGACGGTTCGGCAGGGGCCCCCGGGACGTGGCGGGCGTTGCCTCACCCGGAGCGCCCATCGGGTGGCCACCCTCCCCGCGCCGACCCACGACCCGGCCCAGCAGGCCGCGGCGTCCCCCGGTTTCACGAAGGACCGGTTCTGCGCGGTGGCGCCCGCGAGTACGGCGGCCGATGTGCCGGCCACTGACGGCGGCCGTTGGGTCCGCGGACGTTCCGCCCGCAGCCGCGACGACGGGAGCCGACCGGATCGGGTCCCCCGGATCAGCTGGTGCGACGGGAGGCGAAACCTCGGCTGGGCGTGTCTCCCGGCGGAACGCTACGCCGGCCAAGCTGACGACGTCCGACCGAGGAGCGCGCGCGCGAGGTCCGCCAATGGCAGCCCGCGTGGGCGGCGACGGCGTGGTCGCCTCCGGAGTGACCGCAACGTCTCCTCGCCGCTTGGCGCGTCGCCCGTCTCCGACGTCCGGGTCACCCGGTGTGAGAGGCAGGAACGGCGCGGGGGGCATCGGCGGGCGCATGTCGGCGATGACCGCCGTCAGCGGAGCACCGCTCGGGGGCGACGCGTCCTGGCCCGGCTCGAACGGCGTCGACGGCGCGTGCCGACCTCCCCTCCGACGCGCGGCACCGACCGCGCCGGTTCTCGATTCGCCGGCCGCTGCGGGGAACTCCGCCGGCGACCTCGGCTGGCTCACCTTGCCGTCACGGCCGGGCTTCTGGTTGCCGCCGCCACCAGGAATGATCGGCAAGCCACCGAGTCCGGCGCCCGAATCTGCGGACACGCTCCCGGGCCCTGGGCCACGCGACACTCCAGCCAAGGCCACACCCGTCGACTGCCGGGACAGCCCCGACCCCGGCACGGAGATGTGCCCGGGCAGTGCAGGGGCCGGCACGCTCGCAGCGGCCGTCAGCGGTTGCGCTTCACCCGCAGCCGGCTCACTCGCGCCGGCGGACGGGGTTTGCGGCTGGACCGGGCGCATCGGGCTGAGCTCGTCCCGACCCTTCGACGGCGGCGTCGCAGAGGCTCCCTGCATGCCGGGCGGTCCGTCGGACCCCGTTCCCGTCTGCCAGACGACCAACGGCATCAACGGCTTCCGGGAGTGAGGATACGGGCGGCGCAAGGACCCGTTCTTGGAGGGAACGGGGAACGTTCTCAGCGATTCCGGTCGACCGGCTCGGCCACCACGCCGCGAATCCTGACCTCCCGCAGCGCCAGGAGCGATCGGCGACATCGGCATCCCGCCCAACCCGCCGGCTCCCTCTCCGGCGCCCGCATCGGACGGAATCCCGATCCCACGACCCGGATCCGGCACGGCGGACAGTCCCGCACCTGTCGGCGGACGCGACAACCCCGAGTCCGCGGCCACTCCGCCAGCGGGCGGGGCTCCCGGACCCGGCGTTCCGGCAGCGGGCACCCGGGCCAGGCTCGGGGGCTTCGGCGCTGCCGAACCCGCCGACGTCGCGGGCGGCGGCAACACGACACGTGATAGCGCCGCGCCGGCTCCCGTCGGCGGCGCCGGCGACGGGTTGGTCACCAACGACGGCCGCGTCAGGGGGTTCCCGACCGCCCCGGGGAACGTCCTCGGCGCCCCCGCCTGACCCGCGCGACCAGCACGCCGCGAATCCTTCCCCGCAGCACCACCGGCGCCCACCGGCGCCATCGGCGAGCTGCCGAGGCCAGCAGCACCAACACCTGGCACCCCGGCACCCGCACCGGTCGACGGGCGCGACAGCCCTCGCCCGTTCGTCGGCACCGAT
>NZ_CDWTMG010000347.1:0-3729 GCF_977945845.1 Frankia sp. CcMO1 | reverse complement strand
ACGGTTTAGTAGATACGGCGATGGTCCAGGGCAGATGGAGGGGCCGATGCAGGACGGATGGCTGGGACGGCTCACCAGAGCGTTCCCCGACGACCCCGGGCTGATCAACCTCAAGGCGGCCGGCCGGGTTGCCTTCGTCGCCCCCATGCTGCTGGCCGTCACCTATCTGGCTGGTGGGGACGTGCGGCTGAGCCTGTTCGCCTGGTTCGGCGCCTACACCCTGCTGGAGTTCATCGACTTCACCGGGCCGACCAAGACCAGGCTGTTGGCCTACGTCGCGTTCGCGATTATCACCGTCTCGCTCATCGTCATCGGCGCACTGTGCTCCCGGACACCCTGGCTGGCGGCGCCGGTGACCGCACTGGTCGCCCTGATCGTGCTGTTTTCCGGGGTCCTCAACGCGTATTTCGCCGCCGCCGGACGGGCCACGCTGATGGCCTTCGTCCTGTCGGTGATGACGCCTGGCCCGGTGTCGGCCATTCCGGAACGGCTCGCCGGCTGGGGGATCGCCATGGTGGTGGCCGTCACCGCGGCCATGGTGCTGTGGACGGAGCGGCCCCCAACACGGCTGCGTGCCGCACTGGCTCAGGCGTGTCGGTCGATGGCCGCCGGGGTGGCGTGGACAACCATGCCTTTTCCGCAGTCTGACGGGACCGGGGCAGACGGGACCGGGGCGGACGAAGTTCCCCGGATCTGGACCGACGTGTTCCACCTGCGTCGCAGGTTCGCCGAGACCGCGCACCGGCCCAGCGGTGTCGGCGGGCGCACCGCGGCGCTGGGGTATCTCGTCGTGGACGTCAACTGGTTGGTCCCGTTCGCCGAACCGCGTGCGGACCGGAATCGGATCGCGGCGGCATGCTTCCCCCGCGAAGCTGCCGAGATCCACACCGCCGCCGCTGCCACGCTCGCCGCCGCTGCCGATCGACTCGACCGCGGTCCACGGCCCGGCCTGGACCGTTTGGAGCGGGCTGAACGGAGGATGCGCACAGCCCTGCTGGACTACCTGGAGGGGCGAGGCAGCCGGCCGGCGCCGGACGCTGACAGGTGGACCGCCCGATCGGCCCAGAAGACGGATGATCTCGTGGTCGCCGAGGCGGAGCAGCCGTCGGCTGACCTCGCGATCGCCGAGGCGTTCCGGCTGCGCAGACTGGCCCGGGGGACCCGAGAGCTGGCGATGAACGTGCTGCAGGTGACCGCGCCGGCACCGGCGCTGCGCTCCTGGGTGCGGCCGCGGGGCTGGCCCGCCAGGCTAAGGCGGCTCACCCGGCGAGGCGTCGCCGCCACCGATCTGGCCGCCGGCTATGCCAGCATCCGGTCGGTGTGGTTCCGCAACAGCGTCCGCGGCGCCGTGGGACTCGCCCTCGCTGTCGCCCTGGCCCAGAACACCGAGGTGCAGCACGGCTTCTGGGTGGTGCTCGGTACCCTGTCGGTGCTGCGGTCGAACGTGGTGGCGACCAGCTCGACGATCCTGCGGGGCCTGCTGGGCACCGGGATCGGTATTGTGGTGGGTGGCCTGTTCGTCGCCCTGATCGGCACCCACACCGTAATATTGTGGCCGCCGCTGCCGCTGGCCGTGTTCGTCGCCGGCTACATGCGGCGGAAGTCGTCCTTCGCGCTGGGCCAGGCAGGCTTCACCGTCGCCATCCTCATCCTTTTCAATATCATTGAACCGTTAGGCTGGCGGGTGGGGCTGGTCCGCATTCAGGACGTCATGATCGGCTTCGGGGTGAGCCTGGCCGTGGGAGCGATGCTGTGGCCGCGAGGAGCGGCTGCGGTCATCCGGCGTCGCGCCGCCGCGGCCTACCGGATGGGCGCGGCCTTCCTCGCCCTGGTCGTCATGCGGGCACCCGGTGATGACGATCCGCCCAGCGCCCGGCCGCGGACCTCGCCCTGGCTGGACCCGGCCTATACCGATATGTCGGACCATCCGGACGGCCCCGCAGATACCATCGGTGCGCTCGTGAGCCGGGTCGACACCTCCCGAACAGTCGACACCTCCCGAACAGAGGGCGCCGACACCGCAGGCTCGGACGACGCGGCCCTCCGCCGTCCCAGCCGGGACCAGCAGGTGGCCGCCGCGGCCCGCGATGCCATCCGCGCCGGGCGGCTGCTCGACGACGCGGTCCGTCAGTACCTGTCGGAGCAGCCTGACGGCCGGCTCGAGGTCGACGCGCTCATGACCGTCGTCGGCGGGGCGCTGCGGCTGCGCCGGACCGCGCAGCTGCTGCACGCCGGCGACGTGCCCTGGCCGGCGGACATCCTGCGGGCCGGGGGCGGCGTCAGCATGATCGCCTCGACCATGGAGATCTCCGCCGCGCTGCCCGATCTGGCCGCCGCCCAGGAAGCGGTCATGGTGGAGACGACCGAGCTGTGCGACTGGTACCTGCGGTTCGCCGAGGCACTCGGCGACGGCAAGCCTCCGCCACCGGCAGACCCGAACCCCAGTCCCGGCTCGGCCAGCATGGCGGCGCTGGCCATGGTGCGTCATGGCGCCGCCGCGCACCGACGCCCGGAACTGCGCGCCGGCGTGGCGCTCGCAGCACGCGCGACCTATCTCGACATCCTGCGTGGTCTGCAACCGATGCTCACCGACGCGGGCATGGCGCTCGTGCACCAGGGCCCCGCTGGGAGCCGCGGCTGGGCGGCCGGCGTACGACCCCGGCGGACTCGCCGGACGCCACGCTGGTGAACCGATCCGTTCGCCGACTTCGTTACGATTGCCCGTCGTGGCGCAGGTGTCCCACCTGCGCCACGACGGTCGATCAGTTCACCTGAGCGTGCCGCCGGTCACCTGGGCGTGCCGCCGGCCGTCGGGACGAGCCTGCCGCAGGCCGCCGGGTCGGTTGCCTCCTCGGGCAGGGCCGGATTGAGCTCGCTGCGGCCGGGGCCGTCGTAGCGGCCGTTGTGGCTGAAGTCGACGCCGTGCTGTTCGATCACGCCCTCACCGGCCCGCAACTGCGCGGCGACCGCCGGGGTGACCGTGAACGTGCGGTGGTAGGTCGCATTCCCAACCGGGAACCTCGCCACCGCCACCTCGCTGGCCGGGCTGGTGTCGCCGGACGTGGTCAGCGACACCGCGACCGGGCCACGCCACGGTTTGCCGTCGACGGTCCGGAAGTGGCCGTGGACGCCGGTGCCGGTCACGTCCGGCGGTGGGCAGACATGGCGGCCACCGATATGGATGTGCTGCGCGTGCGGCAGACCCGGCGCCAGCCCGCGACTGGAGATCGAGATGGTGAGTTGGTCGCCCCGCAGAATCGCGGTAGCGGTGCTGTGGGCGCCGGAATGGTTCAACGGCATGAGTGTCGCTTGAAGGAAGGTCTCCGCGGCGCCGGAGCCGGGCGTCGGCCCGCCGCGGCCACCGCCGGCGGCCGCGGGTGCCGCGGCAAGCGCCGACAGGACCCCCAGCCCGACGGCGGGCAGCAACACCTTTCGAATCAACTGACTACCCATAGTCATGAAGCTATAGAAGGACGCGGGCCCGGACGCGTCAAATCGACCGACCGGAACCTGGTCGGGTGGCCCGGGGGTGCGATCCCCCCGGGCCACCCGACCAGGCCGGTTGAGAGTACATGTCCCGGTAGGTGATCCGCCGCCATTTGCGATAGCTATACCCTCAAATCGGCAGCCGAGGCTGGCCCACAGGCCACATTCCGGCTGGATCTTCCTGCTTCGCCGGGTGCGCCCGGCCGAGCCAGCGTAAGGAGAGACGTAGCTGGTAAACATTCA
>NZ_CDWTMG010000346.1:0-3738 GCF_977945845.1 Frankia sp. CcMO1 | reverse complement strand
CCCCGCGCGGGTGAGTCGGGAGACGGACCGTCTTAGACCGAATCATCCGGGCACCGGGGGTGACCTCTCCGCGCCGGTTACGACGGCCGGCGATGGAGGCGGCGCCACCGGTGGTCGCCCCACGGGACGACCGTCAACCAGCACCGGTGCGCACCCGAGGCACCGGTCTCGCGCAGGAGGAGCCACCGAGCTGTGAGCCGCCGTCTGGGTGCCCGTTCCACGTCAGCCACACCCGCCGTCGGCGGGGCGTCCGCCGCCCCGGAGCCGGGCCACGACGCCGGTCGACAGTCCACCTTCAGGCGGCGTATGGCCTCCCGCCGGATCGGTGCCGCGATCCTGGCCTCGGTGGTCGGGTCCGCTGGCCTGGCAAGCTGCGCTTCCGGCAACGACGCGCTGACGAACCTCGCCCGGACCACGACCAACAGCGTCTCGAGCGCCGTCGGCAGCATCACGCTGCGCAACGTCTATGTAGCAGGCCCGCTGTCCCGGGGAGACTCCGCACAGATCGTCTCGGCGTTCTTCAACGCGGGCACCGAGCCTGACACCATCATCGGCGTGTCCTCCCCCCTCGCGGCGGGCGGCAAGGTACCGAGCCCCGCCGAGCTGCCACCCGGTTCCGGAAAGATCTTCATTGCCGACGGCTCCGCGCCGACCCTGCAGAACGTCCAGAAGAACCTGTTGATCGGGTCCCAGGTGCCCGTCACCATCACCTTCGCCAAGGCCGGCAGTATCACCCTGGACGTTCCGGTGGAGCAGCCCGCACCCGGCGCCTCGGCGGCGCCGGGTGCGGTTACCGGGACCCCGGGGGCAGGGCAGGAGCCCGCCTCGCCGTCGGCCGGCGCCACCACCGCGGGCTGACCCACCGCCTGCCGATCCGCCCAGCGGGATCCGGCCGGGTATCCCCATTCGCGGGTACCCGACGCCCGGGGACCCATTCCGCGCGCCGCTGTCACCGACATGTCGGACCAGCGGACTAACGTTGCGTCCATGGCATCCACTCGCCCGTCGGCCGGCGGTCGCCCGTCGAGCCGTGCGGCCTCAGGCGGGTTCCGGTGTAACAGCTGCGGCTCGGAGTCCGTGCGGTGGGCGGGACGATGCTCGCGCTGCCAGGAGTGGGGCACGCTGGAGGCGCAGGCCCCCGCCCCACGCCGCGGGGCCGGCCTGGTCGCGGGGGGTCGCTCCGCCTCGTCCGCCGCAGTGACGGCACCGGCTCTGCCGGTCATGTCCGTCGACGTGACCGCGACGAGGCGTCGCCCGACCGGGATAGACGAGCTCGACCGCGTGCTGGGCGGCGGCCTCGTTCCCGGCGCTGTGATCCTGCTCGCCGGGGAACCGGGGGTCGGCAAGTCCACCCTGTTGCTGGAGGTCGCGGCCCGCAGCGCCGCCGCCGGTGCCCGCGCGCTGGTCGTCACCGGGGAGGAGTCCGCGGCGCAGGTCAGGCTGCGGGCGGGTCGGACGGGTGCGCTGCACGAGGACCTGTGGATCGCCGCCGAGACGGACCTCGGCGCCGTCCTGCGTCACGTCGAGGAGGTCTCACCCGCCCTGCTGGTGGTCGATTCGGTGCAGACCATCTCCGCGGCCGGGGTAGACGGAGCCGCGGGCGGGGTCACCCAGGTCCGTGAGGTCACCGCGGCCCTGATCCGGACGGCCAAGGCGCTGGGACTCGTGACGGTGCTTGTCGGCCATGTCACGAAGGATGGTCTGGTCGCCGGACCGCGCCTCCTGGAACATCTGGTCGACGTGGTGCTGCATTTCGAGGGCGAGCGGCACTCCGCACTGCGCCTGGTCCGCGCGGGCAAGAATCGGTATGGACCGGCCGACGAGGTCGGCTGTTTCGAGATGGACGATTCCGGTATCCATGGCATCGCCGACCCGAGCGGGCTGTTCCTGTCCCGGTCCGGCGGCGCGGGGCTGGAGGCGGTGCCGGGAACCTGTGTCACCGTAACAGTCGAGGGCCGACGGCCACTCGTCGCCGAGGTTCAGGCTCTGGTGGCGGAGACCTCGGCGCAGATCCCCCGGCGCGCCGTGTCCGGGCTCGATCCGGCCCGGGTGGCGATGATTCTCGCCGTGGTCGAGCGCCGGGCGAAGGTGCGCTTCGGCCGGGCCGACGTGTACGCCGCGACCGTCGGCGGGGTTCGGTTGGCCGAGCCCGCAGCGGACCTCGCGACGGCCTTGGCGATCGTCAGCGCGGCCAGAGACCGTCCGTTGCCGGCCGATCTCGTCGCTGTCGGCGAGGTCGGCCTGGCCGGGGAGGTCCGCGCGGTGGGCTCGGTACGCCAACGGCTCGCCGCCGCGGCCCGGCTCGGCTTTCGCCGGGCGCTCGTTCCGGCGGACCCCGGCCCGGCTCCGGACGGCATGAAAGTCACCGAGGTACCCGACCTGATCGGCGCGATCGGCAAAATGCATGAAACGTAGAAAGTGTGTATTTTTCTAACCATATCGGTACTTCACGATGAGGCGGACCCCACCGGCTCCCGTCGCCCCGATAGCATCGCGACATCGCGACAGTGGTAAAGGGAGACGGTGGGGGAAGCCGAGGAGTTGAGGGAGCCTGATGGCAGGACCACCCGGAGACGACATCTTCCGGGCGACACTGGCCGCGGTCGCGCCCGGAACCCCCTTTCGCGACGGCCTGGAACGCATCCTGCGCGGGCACACCGGCGCACTGATCGTCCTCGGCCACGACAAGGTCGTCGAGGGTCTGTGCACCGGTGGCTTCGAGCTCGACGTGGAGTTCTCGGCAACCCGGCTGCGCGAGCTGGCCAAGATGGACGGCGCGATCGTGCTGTCGTCCGACCTGCAACGCATCGTCCGCGCGGCGGTGCATCTGGTACCGGATCCAACGGTCCCGACAGAGGAGTCCGGCACGCGGCACCGGACCGCCGAGCGGGTCGCCAGGCAGGCCGAGTTCCCCGTCATCTCGGTCAGCCAGTCGATGCACATCATCGCACTGTACGTCGCCGGGCGGCGGTACGTGCTGGACGGCTCGGCCGCCATCCTGTCCCGGGCGAACCAGGCCCTGGCCACCCTCGAGCCTTACAAGCTGCGGCTTGACGAGGTCGCGGGCACCCTGTCCGCACTGGAGATCGAGGACCTCGTCACGGTCCGCGACGCGATTTCGGTGAGCCAGCGGCTGGAGATGGTGCGCCGCATAGCCGACGAGATCGAAGGCTACGTCGTCGAGCTCGGCACCGACGGCCGGCTGCTGTCCCTGCAGCTCGAGGAGCTGATGGCCGGAGTCGAGACCGAGCGTGAACTCACCGTCCGCGACTATCTGCCGATCGGGTCGAAGGCGGGGACGGCCGCGCAGGTCCTGGGCGAGCTGTCCGCGATGTCTCCGACCAACCTGCTCGACCTCACCGTCCTCGCCAGGGTGATCGGATTCTCCGGCGGGGCGGACATCCTGGACCGGCAGATCAGTCCGCGCGGTTACCGCATGCTGGCGAAGGTGCCACGGCTGCCACGGATGGTGGTCGACCGGCTCGTCGATCATTTCGGCACCCTGCAGAAACTGCTCGCCGCCGGGGTTGACGATCTGCAGGCCGTCGACGGCGTCGGGGAGACCCGCGCCCGAGCGGTCCGCGAGGGCCTCTCCCGGCTCGCCGAGTCGAGCATTCTCGAACGCTACGTGTAGTAACGCTGCGTACGGTAGTGCTAGGGCCTGTTTGGGAAGTACGTCCCGGGGTTGGTCGTGGATCTGATGGGGATTTTCGGATTGCATGCTCCGTTGTGTGGTGC
>NZ_CDWTMG010000345.1:0-3771 GCF_977945845.1 Frankia sp. CcMO1 | reverse complement strand
CAGCGTCGGAGCAGGCCGCAGCGGTACCGGCTGGAACATGCCCCCCGCTGCCAGCGGGTGAGCGCCGAGGCCCAACGGTAGATACGCCGTGCCGGAGCGGCGGCCGACTTCCAGGCAGGGGTACGGGTAGGCGATGAACGGGTCGCCCAGGTACAGCGTCTCCAGGTCGACGAGGCCGCCCAGCCGGGCGACGTTGAGCGGCTGCCCGTCGTAGGAGTCGTAGCCGAACCGGGGATGGCTGAGGTCGACGTTGTCAACAGCGACGATCCCGGCCTGGACCGCGGCCAACTCGTCGGCCAGTGGCCAGCGGTCGTACCAGTGGGCATCGAGGTAGACCAGCGGCCGATCGAACCGGCCGGTGAGCGACGCCAGCACAGCCGCGGAGTCGCCGGTCACCACGGTGGTGTTCGGCCGGTCGCGTAGCCGGGTGCGGGCGAATGCGGCGTGCTCCTCGACGACGTCGCAGGTGATGATCGGCAGAGTGGGGTAGAGCCGGGCGAGGTAGTCGGTGGTGTCGCCGAGGAAGCAGCCAGTCTTGATGATGCCGTCACATCCATAGGCGTCGATCAGGTAGTCGACCTGCAGCGCGGTGGTGATGTCGAAGCCGAACGGTCCCCCGCCGTCGGAGAGGCGAGCGCAGCCGGCGCGAAGGGTGGTGTAGAAGGTGTCCAGGAGGCCGATCGACGGCTGGTACATGGCAGCCTTTCACACGCTGTGAGTGTGGCGCAGCCAGCGAGGGGACTCGAACCCCTAACCGCTCGATTACAAGACGAATCACCGCGTATCGGAGCATGCCGGAACGTGCCGCCCCGTGCCGCAAAATCCGAGGTCAGGGCGATTTCCGTGCCGGAACGTGCCGGCCGATGCCGCGCCGTGCCGGAGCATCCGCGCACACAATGCGCACACAGGCCGCCCGGGTGCGGCGCACGACACACCGACATGGCAGACATACATAACTTTCTGGGCACAGAGACGCTCCGACTACGGTACGTAGTTGATTGCGGTCTAGTGTGGGACCTGCGCGGAGACTGCGGGCCGGATCGGGGGTAGCAGTACTCAGCGGAGCGGGAGTCGACGGACCCGTACGTGGGTGGTGCTGAGCGATATGACGACGCCCTGTTCGAGGTCGGCTTCCAGCGCAGGCAGATTGGCCAGCAGCAGGGCGGCTTGCGCGTCGGGCTTGAGCTGGTCGCCGGACCGGAGCAGGACCAGCGAGGGAGCGATGCCCCGGCTGAGTGCGAGCAGAGTCGTGAAGTCGCTGTCGGCGGAGATGATCGAACGTCTCTCGGTGACGGCGAACGCGCTGACCTCGGTATCCGGGGAACCGCCAAGCCCGTGCTCGAGGACGTGCGTTGCGTCCATGCCCTTGTTGCGCAGCAGTTCGGCAACCCGCGGTGAGAGGTTCTCGTCGACGAGAAACCTCATGCGGCGATGAACGGACGCTCTTGCGGCATTGTCTCCGCGGCAAACGCGAGAGCAGCGAGCACGTCGTCGCGGGTGAGCGACGGATAGTCGGCGAGCAGTTCCTCGACCGTCGAGCCGGCCGCGAGCTGACCCAGCACCGCGGACACGGTGATCCGGGTACCACGAATCGCCGGCGCACCCGCCATGATCGCGGGATCGGCGGTGATGCGGCTGACGACGGCCATGGCCAGGAGTCTACCGTCGGAGGCGTGTGGCATCGGCGGAGTCCGGCATCGCGGATCCTGATCAGTCATGGCTGAGTGACGGGTCGAGGCCGTGCCTGTCCACCGGTTCCGGCGTCGGAGTTCGCGGGGTTCCGGTTCCCACCCGAGGTGATCGTCCTTACGGTGCGGTGGTACCTGCGGTTCGCCCTGTCGTACCGGGACGTCGAGGAACTGCTCGTCGAACGCGGTCTCGCGGTCGATCACGTCACGATCTACCGGTGGGTGCAGCGCTTCACGCCCTTGCTGGCCGAGGCGGCCCGGCCGTGTCGACACCGACCCGGGAACAGGTGGTTTATCGACGAGACCTACGTCAAGGTCGCCGGCCGGTGGACCTACGTGTACCGGGCGGTTGACCAGCATGGCCAGGTCATCGATGTCCTGGCCAGCACCCGCCGTGACCAGGCCGCTGCCCGGCGCTTCTTCGTTCGGGCGCTGGCCCAAGGTCGCCGGCCAGTCGAGGTCACCACCGACAAGGCGTCTGTCTACCCGCGGCTCCTCGATGAGCTGCTTCCCGAGGCCTGCCACATCGACGCCGCCCGGGAGAACAACCGGATCGAGGCCGATCATGGCCGGTTGAAAGCACGGCTCCGGCCGATGCGCGGACTGAAACGGCTGCGTTCGGTCCAAACTGTCAGTGCCGGGCACGCCTTGGTGCAGAACATCCGCCGCGGCTACTACGAACTCGGGATCGACAGCAGCCCGCACCTGCGGCTGGCAGCCGCGTTCACCGAACTCGCCGCAGCAGTCTGATCAGCAGACGCTCCGGTCGCTGGCATGTCCAGCTTCCCCGCAATGCAACAGCGCCCATGGGACCGGCCGATGGTGACGGAATGTAACCGCTTTGGGAGGTGGCATTGCGACCGCGGATCCCGACTCAGGAGCCCGAAGACGACACTCCGTCGATGATCGTTCTGAGCGCGACCCTGCCGAATGCGCACACAATGCGTACACAAACCCATTTCGATCTTGAATAGATGATCTCCGATTTCGCGAAACCGCAGGTCAGAGACCATCTGTCTGGAGCCGGCGAGGGGACTCGAACCCCTAACCGCTCGATTACAAGTCGAGTGCGCTACCAATTGCGCCACGCCGGCGGATGATCTCACGATACCCGACCGCCGCACTGAGACGCTGAGGCCATCGGCCGGTTCGCCGCCGGCCGCGGTTCGCGGGCGCCGCCGGCTCGGCAAGATCAAAAGGGTGCCCGTGGCGTGCTCCCGCCGGTTGCCCGGCTCGAACGCGGCGAGCACCTACAGCCGGTAGACGTGTCGGGACCCGCTCCTCGGCCGTGAAGCGGGCGAGGAGCTCCCGCTCGGCCCGCTCGGGCCCGGTCAGCCCGGTCAGTGCCGCCATCGGGGTACCCCGACCGGCACCGATACCGCCGTCCACATTCTTGCCACCGAAAAATGTGGTGCCGGAACTGGTGAACAAATTTTGTCACAGCGGTTGTCGGGCAGTTCGTGGCGGTACGGTCGATCACGAGGCTAGGCGTGCGGGAACGCCGTAAAGTGTCGTCTCTCGTGAATCGTCTCTAGAATTATCGGACGATGATCCACACCAAAGAGCCCCACCAAAGGGGACGTAATGAAGTAACAAATACGTGATCGAGAGCATCATCGCAGGTCACAGGCCTGTGGAGGGTTCGAAACGCGCAAGTTATTTCATTTCGACTCCAAAGAGTAATTGACGTTGCTTGCCCGCGAGATAGGTTGTCCAAAATAACGAAGGGCCAACCATGCTGATCGTTGCGTTGACAGGCGTCGCACGTCTGTGTGCCCGCCATCGCTGGATCGCGGTCGGCATGTGGGCGGTGCTCCTCCTGCCTGCGGTGTTCTTCGTGATCGCAGGTCACGCGCAATATAGCCACGATGTGTCGGTTCCCGGTTCCGAGTCGCAGCGGGCAATGAATCTGGCGCGCAAGGTGATTCCAGGCGGCGTCCTGCCGGACACCGAACAGATCGTGCTGCACGCCAGGCGCGGCACGCTGGCGGACCCGCTGGTGCACCAGCAGGTCGAGGAGTTGCTCGCCGACGTCGGGAAGCTGCCGGGGGTACTCACCGTCGCCGACCCGTTCGGACCACTA
>NZ_CDWTMG010000344.1:0-3796 GCF_977945845.1 Frankia sp. CcMO1 | reverse complement strand
GGGGCGGCGCTGTCCGGTGTCCGCCGGGCCAAGTCCGAGGCGAAGGTGTCGCAGAAGGCCGAGGTCGCGAGCGTCCTGATCAGCGGCGAGGCCGACCTCGTCGCCCTCGTCGAGTCGGTGGCCGCGGACCTGCGCAGCGCCGGCAGCATCCGGGAGCTCACGCTGAGCCCGACCGGCGGCGAGATCGCCGTCGCCGTCGAACTGGCCTGAACACAGGGCACAGACGGGATCAGATGCCGGCGAGGCGCTTGGCGGACGGCCGCAGATACACGAACCAGGTAACCACGAAGCACAGCGCGTAGAAGGCGATGAAGGAGATGTAGGCCGCGTCGCCGGTCCGGTAGCTCAGGAACGACTGCCGGAAGGCCAGGTTCACCAGCACCCCGCCGAACGCGCCGATCGCGCCGGCCAGGCCGATGAGGGCTCCGGACAGCCGCCGGGCCGAGTGCTGCGCCGCGACCGGGTTGCCACCGGCGTCGATGGTGGTTTGCGCCTTCGCCTGGAAGATCGCCGGGATCATCTTGTACGTTGACCCGTTCCCGACACCACTGAAGACGAACAGCGCGATGAACCCGACCAGGAACAGGGGAAGCGACTCCGTCAGCGAGGCGACGAGCACGATCGCGGCTGCGGCCGCCATCGCCACGAAGTTGGCGAAGGTGACCTTCGCTCCGCCGACGCGGTCCGCCAGGATGCCGCCGACCGGGCGGATCAGTGAGCCGAGCAGCGGACCGAGGAAGGTCAGGTAGGCGGCCTTGATCGGGATGCTGAACTGGTCGTGGAACTGCACCTGGAGCACCTGGCCGAACGCGAAGCCGAACCCGATGAACGACCCAAACGTGCCGATGTAGAGCAGCGACATCACCCAGGTGTGACCGTCACGGGCGACGTCGCGCATCGCGCCCCGGTCGTTCTTCGCGCTCGACAGGTTGTCCATGAACAGCGCCGCGCCGAGCGTCACCAGGACGATCAGCGGTATGTAGACGGCAAGGACGACCCGGGGGTGGTCCTTGCCGGCGGTGGCGAGGACGAGCAGGCCGACAAGCTGGATCGCGGCCACCCCCAGGTTTCCGCCGCCGGCGTTCAGTCCCAGGGCCCAGCCCTTCAGCCGCTCCGGATAGTAGGTGTTGATGTTGGTCATCGAGGAGGCGAAGTTGCCGCCTCCGCCCCCCGCGACCGCGGCGACGATCAGCTAGGGTGGGGTAGGAGACGCCGGGAGAGAGAACGACGGCCGCGAGGATCGTCGGCACGAGGAGCACCGCCGCGCTGAAGATGGTCCAGTTACGCCCCCCGAACCGGGCGACGGCGAAGGTGTAGGGGATCCGCAGCACACAGCCGACGAGCGCGGGCAGCGAGGTCAGCAGGAACTTGCCGGCCGGGTCGATGTGGTAGGCCGGTCCGAGGAACAGGACCGTCACCGCCCACAACGACCAGATCGAGAACCCGACGTGTTCGGCCAGGATCGAGAAGATCAGGTTTCGGCGGGCGATGCGGGAACCGCCGTTGTTCCAGAAAGTGCGGTCCTCGGGCCGCCAGTCGTCGATCCAGCGGCCGCGTCGGGACGGACCGGTCACGGTGCCGGTAGTCGGGACGCCTTCCAGCGTGGCGCTCATAGATGATCCTCCGAGGTGCGGGTGATGCCACGACGGTAGGAATGCGCCGTTACGTGGCGCGGCGTCGGCTGTGACACTCTCTGAGACATCCGCTCACCTGGGCGGGGACCCGACGGTGAGACCTCGGGCGCACCGGCCGTCGGGCCGTCGGCGGATCCGCCGGGAGGGCCGGGCGAGGCGTGGGTGGCCCGGCGGTCGACCGGTCAGTCGATCCGGCGTAGCTGCTCGCGGTATCGCTTGCCGTTCGCCACGTAGATCGCGGCCCCGGCGGCGAGGGCACCCGGGGCGACGGAATCCGGCAGGATCTTCGCTGGCACGCCGAGCGCCCTCGCGCCCGGCGGCACGACCGTGCCGCCCACGACGACCGCGCCCGCGCCGACCAGCGCACCCCGGCCGATCCGGGCCCGGTGGAGCACCACCGAACCGGAACCGACCAGGGCGCCGTCCTCGACGACGTAACCCTCCAGATGAGCCAGATGCCCGACCGTGCAGTCGTCACCCACCACCGTGGTGAGTTCCTCGGTAGCGTGGATCACCGTGCCGTCCTGGATGGACGTACGGGCGCCGATCTCGATCGTCCCGTAGTCGCCACGCAGCACCGAGCCCGGCCACACCGTGGACTCGGGCCCGACTCGTCACCGTGCCGATCACCGTCGCGTCCGGATGGACGTAGGCCGTGGGATCGATGGTGGGGACGGCGTCCCCCAGGGCGTACACGGCCATCCGAGCCTCCCGCTGATCGTGACGCCGCCGATCCGGACGGCGCACCGGTGGATCCCATCGTGCCCGGAAAGGAGCAGCCGGGTGCCCCGGAGAGCCGCTCGTGGCCGGCCGCTCATCAGTGCTCCCGGTCACGCGTTCAGTCCTCGGATGCCGTTCAGTCCTCGGAGAAGTCAGTCCTCGGAGAAGGAGGTCTTCGGGTGGAGCATGCCGGGCGGTGGTGAACCCGTCGCCCGGGCCCATCCGCGCGCGGCCGCGCGCTCGGCCGCCAACCGGCCGATCCCGATCGCGAGACCCGAGATCGCCGCCCAGGCGACGGCCTCCGTCCAGGCGGTGTCCGGGTCCGCCGGGTTGGCCGGCGGGTCGGACTTGCGCACCTTGCGGTACAGGGCGCTCACGACTCGGCTCGCGGCCATGCCCGCGAGCGCGGTCGCCCCTCCGCCGACGATCTTCCATCCCAGCTTTGACGCTGCTTTCGCCACCCCGCACCTCTCGTTCCTCGGCGAGGACCATGCCGGTCCGCCCGCCCCCTGCTTACCCCGACCGGCCTGCTTAGCCCCTCGGATCGTCTTAGCCTCTCGGATCATCTGCTATCCGATCACGCCGGGATACGCCTGCCGGAGTCCGGGGCTCGCTGCGGCCCGTCGGACCGGCAGGCCGATGGCGGTACGAGGGCCATGGCCTAGCGTGGGGGTCACGCCCGGACCGGGCACCCTCGACCAGGAGAGCCATGACCGCCACCGATCCGACGACGCCCACCGCCCCGCCTCCCGCGTCCGCGGTGCCACTCGCCGTACAGCCCGCCGCGCAGCCCGCGCCCGCCGTACCGGGTCGGGTGGAGATCCTCGTCCGCCGGTCGGACCGCGAGCTGGCGCTGCCGGCGTACGCCCAGCCGTCGGACGCGGGGGCGGACCTGGTGACGGCCCAGGATGTGACGCTCGGCCCGGGGGAGCGGGCGACGGTCGGAACCGGCCTGAGCATCGCCCTGCCGGCCGGGTACGCGGCGTTCGTCCATCCGCGCAGTGGCCTGGCCGCGCGGCACGGCCTGTCCGTGGTCAACGCCCCGGGAACGGTGGACGCCGGTTACCGTGGAGAAATCAAAGTCATTCTGATCAATACCGACCGATCTGACATGATCACCCTACATCGGGGCGACCGGATCGCCCAGCTGGTCGTGCAGCGCGTGGAGCACGCCGTGTTCCGGGAGGTCGATGAGCTGCCGGCCTCGGTGCGCGGAAGCGGCGGGTTCGGCTCCACGGGGGGTTTCGGGTCCGCCAGGGGACCAGCTGGGGGGATCTGTCGCTGATCTTGTGATCGAACTGGCCCTCTCATGATCGTCTATTGGTATCGCGCTGTGATGATCGGCCTGGTGTGACCTCCTTGACCTTGGGGTTTGGCTGCCGTATCTCGCGAACGTCTTGCTGGCCGGGGTCGAGCGCGTCGCGGGCGAGCTGAGGCTTCGG
>NZ_CDWTMG010000343.1:0-3806 GCF_977945845.1 Frankia sp. CcMO1 | reverse complement strand
TTCGAAGAGCCGGGATGATCCGACTCCGGTCGAACTCGCCGTCCCGCGCGCCGGCCAGGAACGCGTCCCACTCGGCCGCCGAGAAGGCGAGCACCGGCCCGGTCGGGTTCTTCGAGTCGCGGACGGCGACGCCCCCGCCGAGCGCCGTGACCTCCACACACATACCGCCCGCGCCGTTGCTGTAGCTGCTCTTGCGCCAAGCCGCCCCGATGACATTGTCGATGATCGGCTTCATATATCTGGTCATTTCATTTCCTCTGCGACCGAGAGTATCATCTGGATGGACTCCTCCGGCCGCAGGGCTGCCGCCAGAAGATGATCCAGCTTCACTCTATAGCGCCTGACTTCGGAGGGGCGCTCAATATAGAGGCTTCCGGCCGCTTCCTCTATATAGACCACTTCGTTGTCTCCCGACTCGGGGAATCCGAGTATCGAGAATGTGCTTCCCAGGCTGGCATGCGCGCCCACGGAGAAGGGAAGCACCTGGATTGTCACGTTCGGCAGTTCGGACTGTTTGGCGAGGAACTCGAGTTGGCTTCGCATGATGGCTCTGCCGCCGATTGTCCGGCGTAGGACCGCCTCGTCCAGAATCACCCAGAGGCGAGGATGATCGGCGGCGGTGAGCCGGCGCTGCCGGTCCAGCCTGAGCGCGATCTTGCGTTCGGCCTCGTCCTCGCTCACCTCCGGATCGTCGGCTCGGATGACGTGCCGGGCGTAGTCGCTGGTCTGCAGTAGCCCATGGACGAGCTGCGATTCGTAGACCGAGATCGAGGCGGCGTCGCCCTCCAGGCCGATATAGATCTCGAACCAGGCGGGGACCACGTCGTGGTAGGTATGCCACCAGCCGTGGCGCCGGGACTCGCGGGCCAGGGCCAGCAACGCGTCCCGGCGTTCGTCGTCGGTCACGCCGTAGAGACCCAGCAGGTCGGACACGTCCCGGGTGCGGACCGGCACGCGGCCGTTCTCCATCCGACTGACCTTGGAAACCGAACAGCGCAGCAGCTGGCAGACCTCGTCGACGGAGATGCCCGCCCCCTCGCGGAGTCGTCGTAACTCGGCGCCCAGGCGCCTTCGCCGCACGGTCGGACCGCCGCTCGTGGCCATCGCTCGTCCTTCGGGCTCTTCGGGGTGATGGATGCATCCTGCCACTTGTTCGCCACTCCTCACCCAGGGCGCGCATCGCTGGGTAGCGAAACTCTTACAGAAGTTCTTGCAGAAGAGGCGTGCAGGGGTCATGCTTACCTTGAGTAGCGATTATGCACCTCAAGGTGAGAGTTTGGGGTAGAGCTGGTTGCGGGGAGACGTCGATGGTCATCGCGCAGGGTCCGGGATGTCGGTAGGGAGACCGCGCCGAGACACGGTGCCCCGCACCTGTGGTGCCTCCATGCCCGGCGGCCGCGTCGCCGGTCCCGCAGGTGTCGACGCCGTCAGGCGTCAACCGTCAGGCGTCAACCGCCAGCCGCCGGTTCCGGGTGAGTGGATGACGATCCTCGCCCGGAGCCGGCCATCTCGCCGTTGTCCGCCGCGCTGTCCCCGTCGCGCGGCTCTCCGTCGTGCGGCTGTGCGCGGGGGGGGGGGATTTCTTCCGCGGCGGCTCCGGCGGGCAGATCCCGCTCATCATTATCGGACAATCACCGAAAGGCGCGACAATGAAGACTCGCCAATTCCAGGTTTACGACGGCGATGGCGAACTGGTAGCCACCTTCCCGGAATGGGAGGCGGCGCACAACTGGGCTCATCTGCGCGCGAACGAGCCGGTGACCTCGCGGCCCGTGCAGATCGAGGATCGGGTCGAACGCCGTACCTGGACGATTGAGGCGGACCACTGCCGGCTGACCGTGTGGCGGCGACGGGTCGAGTACGGATACTGCGGGCGTGGCGACCTGCGACATGCCGCTACCGCTCGTAAGCACGCCCGGGCGTCCTGAGCCGGTCCACTCGTAGCTGCTGGTGACTCCCGCCTGCGGGTTGGCGCGGCACCCGGCCCGATGGTCTCCCCACCTGGTCCAGACGGAGACCGGTGAGGACTTCGTCCGTCACCCGGTCAACCGGCTGCTGTGGACCGCGATGTACGTCTCCGTCGCCGCCGCCACGGCGGGCGGGTCGAATACCGCCCGACCCCGGGCGGCGGGGCGGCGTTCCGTATCGTCCTGCCCGGTCCGTCGCAGCCCGACTGACCTGTTCACCTTCGCTCTCGCGACCTCCGGCTACCCCGGATCTACCACGAGGGCCTGGAAGTCCCGCAACGTCGGCGCACCGGGATGTCCGCAGCCGCGCATTATGGCGAGCAGCTCCGCGAAGTCCAGGCCGGCCAGGTCGCCGGCCATCTCCTCGATCTGTTCGCGGACGACCTCAGGCCCGCCCATCTCCAGCAGTTGCAGGAACCCTTCGGTCATGACCAGTGCCTGCTCCCGATCGGTGAGGTCCTCCGGCTGCAGGGCGCCCCGGTCGAGCAGGGCCGTCACCGCGAGCGGGGCCAGTACCGGGTCGTCGCGCAGCCCGTCCAGGAGTTCCGCCCCGGCCGGCACCGCCGAGGTGAGCACGTTCAGCATCGCCGCAGCCCTGGTCCGAAACGGGCAGACCCGCACCGCGTCCAGCAGCGGCTCGACGTCACCGCCGTGCCCGGCCAGCCAGTTGGTGATCTCCGCGTTACCCGTCTCCCGGGTGTAGTGCTCAGCGATCACACCCAGCAGTTCGGCGGGCTGTGCGGTTGCCAGGTCGCCGACGAGGCCGGCCTCCCGTCCCTCGGCGAGCAGCCGCCCACGCATGGCCCGGGTGCCCAGCGCGGTCAGCGCCACCAACTCGGTGGGCTGGGCGAGCTCCGCGCGCAGGCGGGCCGCCGCCGGGCCGGAAATCGACCGCTCCACCGCGAATGGCGTCTCGACGTCGTCCGCGAGAGTGGCGATGAACTTCTCGTCCGCGAGCCCGCGCGTCCTCTCCACGGCGCCCAGCGCGGCCAGCACATCGAACACACGTTTAATGTCTCTCCCGAGGTGTGTTCGCCAACCGCCCTGCTGCAGGGGGCTTCCGGCGTCGACGCGGAACTGCTGCCGGCACGACTGCCACACCGCCTCCTCCAGGCACGCCATCGGCATCGGATCCGGCAGGCTGTAGATCGTGTTGAGCATGTCCGGGACCGCCTCGGCGTATACGTCGTACAGCAGGGAGGTGCCACTGCCCGTCCAGATCGGCAGACACACCGCGTCCCGCAGCTCGAAGAACGTCTCGAATGCCCGCTGCCACAGTGCCTCGGCGTCCTTGAGTAGCGGCCGCGCCTTGGCCACCGCCACCAGCTTCGTCCGGCTGACCCGCACCAGGCGGGTCTTCTTCGCCCAGGTAAAGATCAGGTTGAGGTGGGGCAGCTCGGCGGTGCTGCGTACCCGCAGGCCCTGCTCGCCGGTATCGAGAAGGTCGACAAGCTCACGCGCGTCGGCCGGCCTGAGATTTCCGGCGGCTGTCAACGGCCGACCATCCGTGCCGACCCAGGCGACGAACGCGCGAAGCTGCCCCACGACCCGGCTGCGCCCGGCCGCCTCCGCGAGTTCCCCCGCCGGCGGCAGACTGACCGGGAGCTGGGCGATGGTCCGTTCGGGTACCGGACCCGGGTAGGCGAACTGCCCGCTCATCAGCTGGTCCAGCAGGTCGTCGTCAGGGCTGGCCAAGCCCGCCAAAACGTGCTTGAAGTGCTCGGGCACGGCCGGCGGGATGATCTCTACCACGGTGTCGCGGACCCTCATATCCCAGAATTTCGGAATCCCCCGACGATCCGGGTCTGCCAGTTCGGGATCAGCCGCCACATACCGGGG
>NZ_CDWTMG010000342.1:0-3811 GCF_977945845.1 Frankia sp. CcMO1 | reverse complement strand
CAGATCCTCATACATGGCCCGTCATGGCCGTATCCGTTCCGCCCGCTCACGCTGAGGACCAAGGCGCCCGGGGCCGGGTCTGAGGACCCCGCTCCCCGGCCTCGGGCGTCATCCATCCGTGCCAGGAGGGGAGGAAATCGGTGGACAGGGACACCGAAAGGCAAGACTCCGGGCTGGGGCCGCCGGGCGGCGCGGCGCTGCGGCTCATTGCTGAAGGGCTCGGGGCGGCGTTGGGACGGTTGGAAGCCGTCGGGGTCGTGCTCGCTTGCGACGCGGGCGACCTGCCCACCACCGCTGTGCAGCAGGCGGCCTTGGAGGAGCGAACCGAGGCCGTCACCGCGGAACTGCGCCGGTTGCCCGCCGTCCGGCAGGCCATCGAAGTGGAGATCGAGGTGTTGGGCGCCCGGGTGCTCACCGTTTCGCCGGCCACCCCCTCCCCGGGGCCGGCATGAACCTTCCGGCCAGCACCGCGCCCCAGCCAGCCGCCCACCTGCGTGCGAGCGTCCACCAGTTCGCCGCCGCCACCACGGCCCCGGCCTTGGCGCGGCAGGCGGCGGCCGGGCTGCTGGAGGGCTGGGGACTTACAGATCTTCTCGACACCACGGCCCTGTTGATTTCAGAACTCATTACCAATGCCGTCCGGGCCACGGAAAGTTCGGGTGGTAGCTTAAGGTCTATTGTATCCATGCGCATCAGCTGGGCCGCGCGAAGCCTCATCATCGAAATCTGGGATCGTAACCCGAAGCCGCCTGAACTTCAGGTTCAATATCTTGATCGTGAGAGCGGTCGGGGTCTCCACATTGTCGAAGCCCTGAGCCTTGCGGCAGCCTATTACCCGTCGCCCACCGGAGTCGGCAAAGTTACCTGATGCCAGATTGAGGCACCGGTGCCGTCCGAAGCTGAGGAGTCGGGCCCACTTCTCCCACACCGCCGGCCCACGGTTGCACGTGCCGATCCTGGGTTGGTTTTCGATGACATGGCCGTACTGAAACGGGTGCTCGATGGCCTGCGCGCCATGGACGGCCGCCTACCCCGGAGCGACGCCATGAGATAATAGCGTCATATCCTCGCCCAATACAGCCGTACTTCCGGAGTTTCCTCATGCCGTTTTCCGCAGACCGCTGGATGACCGAATACCCCGCCTGGCTTCCCACCGATACCGGGGTACGCCGCGTATTTGCGTTGCCGGGCGGCCCGGTCTTGGCGGAGGTTCACGGCGGCAACCTCACGCTCACGGCGCTGGGCGGCGACGAAGCGGAGCCGCTGGCGGATGTCTTCGGGATGCCGGACGGCGCTGCCAGTGAAGTGCCGGAGCTGGCCAAGGAGCTGGCTGGCCTGGGCAACGTGGGCCGCTTCCGCAACCCCTCGCTGTGGGAGGCGCTGGCGACCGCGATCCTGCGCCAGGTCATCCGGGCGGGCCAGTCCAAGAAGCTCTACCGACAGCTGTGCGCAGCCCACGGGCAGCAGGTGGCCCTGCCGGACGGCGACACCTACGGCCTGTTTCCGAGTCCGGAAAAAGTCCTGGAGCTGGACGACGAACAATACGGAGAGCTTGGGCTCGCTTTCAAGCGGGCAGCGATCCGGGCCGCCGCCACGGCCTACCTGGCCCACGGCGAAAACTGGAAGCGTCTGTCCCTACCGGCCCTCATCGACGAATTGCAGAGCGTCCAGCGGATCGGCCCTTGGACGGCCGGCGCGGCCGTTGCCGACTACACCAATACCTGGGACCTGTACCCCTACGCCGATCTAGCCGTACGCACGTGGGCGGGGCGGGCTGCCCCGGCGCACCACTGGTTCCATAACGAGCGTGCCTTCGGCGCTCAGTGGCGGCATCTGGCGGGGGAACACCTATCGACCTTGACCCTCCTGACCCTTGCTTGGGGATCGCAACATGGAGACATTGGATGACGGCCCCGTCCTGGGCGCCGACCTGAACCGCCCGCTCGACGCCGTTTTTATCAACGCCCCCTTGCGTGACTACGGCCTGCGCCCACGGGTGAACGACTTCACCTTGCCGGTACTGGGCATGGCCTACATCGCTACCTACGCGAGCAGCCAGGGCTTCAACGTCGGCGTACTTGACGCCGAAGCCTTGGGACTCGGCATCAAAGAGACCTATCAGCTGGTGAACAGCCTCGGCCCGCGCTGGGCCGGCTTCAACCTCTTGGCCCCCACCTACGAGGTGAGCGCCGAAATCGCCGCCGGCCTGGACCGGGACATCATGGTCATGGTCGGCGGGCACCAGGCCAAGGCCATGCCCAAAGCCATCATCGCCGACCCCCGCTTCGGGGCGCTCGAAGCCCTGGTGCTTGGCGAGGGCGAAACCCGCGTGGCAGAACTCTTGCAGGACAATCGCTCCCGCGCCGACCTACCCGGCGTGATGTGGCTCGACCCCATCCTTCACCAGCCCGTCACTGGCGGCCAGCCGGGCGCGGGCCACCACCTGGCCCCAGATGTGGACCGCCTGCCCTTCGTCGACCGCCGGTTTCTGGTGGGCGACCCGTACCAGGCGCCAGACGGCCGCGTCGAGGCCAACATGGTCGGTGCCCGCGGCTGCCCGTACGACTGCTCATTTTGTGGCGCCGCCGTCAGCGCCAACCCGGACATCACCATCCGCACCCGCACCCCTGCCGGCATTATCGCCGAGATGGAGGTGCTGCACGCCACGGGCGGCGTAACCGCCTTCCGCTTCGTCGATGATCTTTTTCTCGGTTACGAGCGGTTCATCCGGCAGTGCATGGAGGCCTTCACCGCCGCCCGCCTCGGGGAGCGATTCGTCTGGGATGCCACCGGCCGTATCAACATCCTGCATCGGGCCGATGACGCCCTGTTGGATGTACTGGCCGCCAACGGCCTGCGGGAAGTTGCTCTGGGTGTCGAGTCCGGCAGTGAGCGGCTGCTTGGGTACATGGGCAAACGGATCAACCCCGATATGACCCGCTCCGTGGTCCGTCGCCTCACCGAGCGCGGCATCTCGGTGAAGGGCTACTTCATCCTGGGCTTCCCCACAGAGACGCGCGAGGAGTTGGCGGCCACCGTCCGCCACGTCAGGGAGCTGTGGGAGGTGGCGGACGGCCAGCCAGGGAACTTCCGGGCCTCCGTCTTCGAGTTCCGCCCGTATCCCGGCACGCCGGAGTGGGACCGCATCGTGGCCACCGGCCGCTACCAGCCCGCGCAGCTTCTGGCCTACACCGCCGTTGACCTAACCGTTGGCGGCCTTGACGAAGCCATGCGCGGGCGCGACGAGTTCAACTTCTCGGTCAACATCCGGTTCGGGGAAGCCACCGTAGATGAGGTGCGGGCCGCCCTGGTGGAGCTGTCCCGCGAGCAGCACGCCCGTTCCAGCGTCCGCCGATGACTACCGGCTTTTTCCTCGCCATCGACGGCCCCAGCGGCATCGGCAAGAGCACGGTCACGGCCGCCCTGGCCCGGCAACTCGCCGGCGCCGGGCTGCCGGTGCTGGCGACCAAGGAGCCCACCGCCAGCCCCCTGGGCAGCCTGACCCGCTTCGGTACTGACGACTACCAGGGGATCACCCTCGCCTGCCTGGTGGCGGCCGACCGCTACCAGCACCTTGAAATGGAGATCCGCCCGGCACTGGCAGCTGGCACTGTCGTGGTGTGCGACCGATATGCGGCGTCTTCCCTGGTGCTTCAAGGCCTCGACGGCGTGCCCGCCGACTTCCTATGGACGTTGGCGGCCGCGGCCGACCGGCCCGATCTGACGGTCATCCTCGCGGGCGACCCCGTCCGCTCCCGCGAGCGGGCGGCCCAGCGCGGCCTCTAGGGCCTGTTTGGGAAGTTCGTCGGGG
>NZ_CDWTMG010000341.1:0-3894 GCF_977945845.1 Frankia sp. CcMO1 | reverse complement strand
GACTGACCCACCCACCGACTGACCCACCCACCGACTGACCCACCCACCGACTGAGTCGCGTTTCGACCCCGTTCCGGGGTCTGAACCCGACTCAGTCGCGTTTCGACTCCGCTCCGGGGGCTGAACCCGACTCAGTCGCGTTTCGACCCCGCTCCGGGGGCTGAACCCGACTCAGTCGCGTTTCGACCCCGTTCCGGGGGCTGAACCCGACTCAGTCGCCGGGCCACCGGCGGGTGGGACTTCCGTCACTCGCGGCGGTGACGGTCGGCCCTCCCCCGGGATCCCGCGCAGGGCGAGAGTGGAGGAAACCGGCGGAGTCGGAATCTCCCGACAAGCTTCACCGGCCGTCACGGACTCAAGGAGTCACCATGGCATTCACGATCACGAGCCGCCGCGCCGGAGCGACCATCGAGACCAAGCTCCCCGAGGCGGCCGGCCAGGCCCCGACAGGATCGCCCGCCCTTCGCTACGTCCTGGCCGGTATCCGGATCGCCCTCGGCTGGGTGTTCCTGTGGGCGTTCCTGGACAAGACCTTCGGCCTGGGCCACGAGACGACCTCGGAGCAGGCCTGGATCAACGGCGGCGAGCCCACCCGCGGCTTCCTCGAGCACGCCACGGCGGGCCCCTTCGCCGACTTCTACAGCGGCATCGCCGGGGCCGCCTGGGCCGACTGGCTGTTCATGGCCGGCCTGCTCGGGATCGGCGTCGCCCTGCTGGCGGGCATCGCCATGCGGATCGCCGCCGCCGCCGGCACGGTGCTGCTGGTCATGATGTGGACCGCGGTCCTGCCCCCCGAGAACAACCTCTTCATGGACGACCACCTGATCTACGCCGCCGTCCTCGTCGCCCTCGCGCTGGCCGGGGCCGGCAAGACCTTCGGTCTGGGCGGCCTCTGGGAGCGCATCCCGCTGGTGCGGCGCCAGGAGATCCTCAAGTAGGGCGCTCCACGCCCGGGTAGACCCCGAGCGGGCAACAGCAGCGCGGCGACCGGTCAACCCGACCGGTCGCCGCGCTGCTTCGGGCCCCGCGAGGCACCGTCGATGACCATTGGGCCCCCGGTTCGGGACCTTCGCCTCGGGCCGGGACCGCGGAAGCTCCCCGACGCTGGCTTGCATGAGGGCCTGTCTTGGAATTCCGCGCCGTAGCGAGGAGCCGCCCCGGGCGGCCCGCAGCAGGCGGGGAATTCCGAGACAGGCCCTGGGACACCTGCTCCGCTCCGCCGTGGCGCTGCGTCGCGCCGTGCGCGGCCGCCGAGACAGGCACGAGGTAAGGAGCCGCGCGTGAGCGCCCTGGATCTGGCCCGGTGGCAGTTCGGCGTCACGACCGTCTACCACTTCATCTTCGTACCGCTGACGATCGGACTCGCACCGCTCGTCGCGATCATGCAGACGGCGTGGCACCGCACGGGCAACGAGCGGTGGCTGCGGCTGACGAAGTTCTTCGGGAAGCTCTTCCTGGTCAATTTCGCCATCGGCGTCGTCACCGGCATCGTGCAGGAGTTCCAGTTCGGCATGAACTGGAGCGCATACTCCCGCTTCGTCGGCGACGTCTTCGGGGCTCCCCTGGCGATGGAGGGCCTGGCTGCGTTCTTCATCGAGTCCACGTTCATCGGGCTGTGGATCTTCGGCTGGGACCGCCTCCCGCGTCGCCTTCACCTGGCCTGCATCTGGCTCGTCGCGATCGGCGTCAACGTCTCCGCGTTCTTCATCATCGCGGCCAATTCCTTCATGCAGCACCCCGTTGGCGCGCGGTTCAACCCGGAGACCGGCCGCGCCGAGTTGGAGAGCATCGGCGCGGTGCTCACGAACTCGACGGCCCTCGCGGCCATCCCGCACACGATCACCGCGGCGTCCCTCACCGCCGCGACGTTCGTCACCGGGATCGGCGCATGGTGGATGGTGCGCCGCGCCCGCCAGGGCGACGTCGAGGGCGCGAAGGACTTCCGGCCGGCTGTGCGCCTCGGGCTCGTGGTCATGGTGCTGGCCGGCATCGGCGTGGCCGTCAGTGGCGACGCGCAGGCCAAGCTGATGTTCCAGCAGCAGCCGATGAAGATGGCCGCCGCCGAGGCCCTCTGCGACACCGAGACCGGCGCCGGCTTCAGCCTGTTCGCCGTCGGCGACGTCTCCGAGCAATGCGACGTGCGCACCGTGAACGTGCCCGGCCTGACGTCGTACCTGGCGACCGGCGACACGAACGCGACCCTCAAGGGCGCCAACGAGTTGCAGGCACAGTACGTGGAACGGTACGGCGACGGCGTCTACGTCCCGCCGCTCGCGGTTACCTACTGGTCTTTCCGCTTCATGATCGGATTCGGCGCGTCCAGCGCGCTGCTCGCATTCGTCGCCTTCTGGCTCACCCGGTCCGGCCGCGTGTCCGCCGACCGGCGTCTCGGGCTGCTGGCGCTGATGACGATCCCGATGCCGTTCGTCGCCAACCTCACCGGCTGGATCTTCACCGAGATGGGCCGCCAGCCGTGGGTCGTGGCCCCGAACCCCACGGGCGCCCTCGAGGTGCGGATGCTGACGGCGGACGGCGTCTCGGGCGTCAGCGCGGCGAACGTCGCGATCTCGCTGACCGTCTTCACCCTCCTGTACGGCGCCCTCGCGGTCGTCTGGTTCCGGCTGATGCGGCGGACCGCCCTTGCGGGCCTGGCGGCGGAACCGGCGCCGGGCATGCTCCCCGACGCCCGCTCCGGCCCCGACGACGTCGACCAGCCGCTGACCTTCGCCTACTGACCTCGCGGCCGACCCGCTGGATCGAAACCTGGAGTCCACCATGGAACTGACCACCTTCTGGTTCCTGCTCATCGGCGTGCTGTGGGTGGGATACCTCGTGCTCGAAGGGTTCGACTTCGGCGTCGGGATGCTCCTGCCGGTCCTCGGCCGCAACGACACCGAGCGGCGGGTTCTGATCAACACGATCGGGCCCGTGTGGGACGGCAACGAGGTGTGGCTGCTCGTCGCGGGGGGTGCCACGTTCGCCGCGTTCCCCGAGTGGTACGCGACCTTGTTCTCGGGCTTCTACCTGCCGCTGCTGCTGATCCTGGTGGGGCTCATCGTGCGCGGCGTCGCGTTCGAGTACCGGGGCCGGGTCGACAGCGAACGCTGGCGCGGCCGCTGGGATGTCGCCATCGTCGTCGGCTCGGCGTTGCCGGCGCTCCTGTGGGGGGTCGCGTTCGCGAACATCGTGGCCGGCGTCCCGATCGACGCCGACCGGGAGTTCACCGGCGGCCTCTTCACCCTCCTGAACCCGTACGGGCTGTTGGGCGGCCTCACCACGCTGCTGCTGTTCCTGCTGCACGGCGCGCTGTTCCTCGGCCTCAAGACCCGCGGCGAGATCCAGGAGCGGGCCGTCGCCCTGGCCGCCCGGCTGTCCGTGCCGGCACTCGCGGTCGCGGGCGTGTTCGCCGTCTGGACCCAGCTGGCGCACGGTGCGGCGTGGACCTGGGCCGCCGTCCTCGTCGCCGCCCTCGCCCTGCTCGGCGTCGCGCGCGCGGCCCGGTTGCGCCGGGAGGGGCAGGGTTTCGCGCTGACCGTCGTCGTCATCGTCGCCGCGGTGGTGCTGCTGTTCGGCAGCCTCTGGCCCGACGTCATGCCCTCGTCCACGGACCCGGCGTTCTCCCTCACCGTCGACAACGCGTCCTCCACCGACTACACGCTCAGGGTCATGAGCTGGGTGGCAGTCCTGCTGACGCCGTTCGTGCTGCTGTACCAGGGCTGGACCTACTGGGTCTTCCGGCGCCGGATCGGCGTCGAGGACATCCCGGCCGCGGCGCACTGAGCCGATGGTTCGCCCTCTCGACCCGCGATTGCTGCGCACCGCGCGCTCGGCCCGGCGGTACGTCGTCCTCACCGCCGGGCTCGGGATCCTGTCGGCCGGGCTGGTCGTCACCGG
>NZ_CDWTMG010000340.1:0-3942 GCF_977945845.1 Frankia sp. CcMO1 | reverse complement strand
CACGGCCACCCCGGGACGTACTTCCCAAACAGGCCCTAGGTCGACCAGGGGATGCTCCGGTCTGGCGCAGGACGACCGGCACGTCGGAGCGCAACTCGGTGAGCCTCGCCGTGCCGTCCGGAGCCGGTTCGACCCGGATGACGGCCCGTGCCCGCACGGCCGTGCGGCCCGTTCGGGCGGCCGTGACGAGAGGGCCCTCCGGCCCGGCCGCGACCCCGCCCAGGATGACCCCCCGTCTCATGGCTGCCATGGTGCCAGCCGGCGGGCACCGGTCAGGACGTGAACATCCGCAGCGCCGTGGTGCGGTGCCGTTCGGCCAGGAGATCGAGGCGGATGCCGGTGACAGCGGGAAGCAGCCGGGGCGGGCGTCGGGAAGCCTCCGCACCGGCCAGCGCGATCGCCTCGACCTCGTCGGCGAGCCGGGCGAGCACGGCGGTGACGGCTAGGGGGTCCAGCCCCATCAGGCGGGTCGCGGCGGTCGCGGGTCCAGTGACCGTGGTGTGGGCGGCGACCAGAGCGGCGTCCGAGGGACGCAGACCCGCGCCCGCGGCGACCATGCCTAGTGCGATCGGGTGGTGCGGTGCACGTGGAGCGGGCGGCACCGGCCAGGCGGCCCGGCCCGCTCGCAGCAGCGTGCGCCCCTGAGCCCGGCTCGCATCGCGTTGAGCGGGGGAGGGCGGCCGGGGTGACGGATGCGGCGGGGACGTGGTCGGCGCGTGGCGCCCGCGTCGTGGGACCTGGCTGCGTGTCGGCCCGGCAGGCCGCGGCCGCGAAGGCCGCGGCGACCAGGCCGGTCGTGGTGAGCCGTCCGACGAGGAACGCCGCCAGGTCGGCCAGGTTTGCCAGACTCCCGTCCGTCACCGCGGCTTCGACACCGCCCGAGTGGGCGTGACCTCCCGTGGGCATCCGGCCGTCCGCGAGGACCAGCAGCGTCGCCCGCCGTCCGGATCGCCCGGTCGGACCAGCCTCGTCCCCGGTCCCGCCGTCCCGTGCGATATCGCCCTCACCTGCGATATCGCTGTCACACGAGGCTCCGCCGTCATGACCGGGTGTCGTGTGGTCGAAGTCCATCCGTCGTTCGGACGACAAGTCCGTCATGCTGCCCACCCGGGTGTGGAAGAGTTCGCCGCCGGCGGTCGATGCCGGATCACGCGAGCGCCGAATCATGCGAGCAAGGCCGGCGATGGCATCCCGTTCCGCGGGAGCCCTTCGGCGGACCCCGAAAGCGGATCCCGAAAGAGGTGGGAGATGCCTGGATCATGGTCTGGATCACGGTCGAGACGCGGACGCCTACGCGCCCGCGTGACCGGTGTGACGCTGGTGGCGGTCGCACTGTCTCCCGTTCTGACCTCCTGCGGCCAGGACCGGCCGCCCAAGCCCCGCTGCCAGGCCGGCTACTACGCCGAATGGGACAACGACGACCACGAGTGGGAGTGCGAACGCTCCGGATCCCACAGCAGGAGCGATCATAAGGACAGCCGCTGTCAGAACAGGAAGTAGCGATGGGCCATCGGGAGTTCGCTCACCGGATCCGCCTCGATCGCCTCACCGTCCACCGTGACGGTGAACGTGTCCGGGTCCACCCGGATGTCCGGTGTCGCGGTGTTCTCGGGAAGATCCGCCTTGCCGCGGCGGCGCACATCCGCGACCGGCACCACCGGGGTGGCGAGCCCCAGCCGTCCAGGCAGCCCGTCCTCGATCGCCGCCGGGGCGACGAAGGCCAACGACGACGCGGCGGCCGGACCACGGGCGGCTCCCCACATCGGTCGGGGCAGCACCGGCTGCGGGGTCGGGATGGAGGCGTTCGCATCGCCCATCGCGGCCCAGGCGATGAACCCGCCCTTGAGGACCAGTGACGGCCGCACCCCGAAGAACGCTGGATCGTACAGCACCAGGTCGGCGAGCTTGCCGGGCTCCACCGAGCCGATCTCTGCGTCCAGGCCGTGCGCCACCGCCGGGCAGATCGTGTACTTGGCGATGTAGCGCCGGGCCCGGGCGTTGTCGGCCCGATCGTCGCCGGCCAGGGACCCGCGCCGGAGCTTCATCACATGCGCGGTCTGCCAGGTACGCAGGACGACCTCGCCGATCCGGCCCATCGCCTGCGAGTCCGAACCGATCATCGAGATCGCGCCCAGGTCGTGCAGGATGTCCTCGGCGGCGATCGTCGACGGCCGGATCCGGCTCTCGGCGAAGGCCAGGTCCTCGGGCACGCTGGGGTTGAGATGGTGACAGACCATCAGCATGTCGAGGTGCTCGTCGAGGGTGTTGACGGTGTGCGGGCGGGTCGGATTCGTCGATGACGGCAGCACGTTGCCGGCGGCCGCGACCGTGATGATGTCCGGGGCGTGCCCGCCGCCGGCCCCCTCGGTGTGGTAAGCATGGATCGCCCGGCCGGCGATGGCGGCCAGCGTGTCCTCGACGAAGCCGGCCTCGTTCAGGGTGTCGGAGTGCAGCGCAACCTGGACGCCGGCGGCGTCGGCGACCCGCAGGCAGGCGTCGATCGCGGCCGGCGTCGTCCCCCAGTCCTCGTGCAGCTTGAAGCCGGCCGCCCCGGCGCGCAGCTGTTCCCACATCGACTCGTCGCTGACCGTGTTGCCCTTGCCGAGCAGGACGACGTTGACCGGCCAGTCGTCCAGCGCGGACAGCATCCGCGTCAGGTTCCAGGATCCGGGCGTCACCGTCGTCGCCTTCGTGCCCTCGGCCGGGCCGGTGCCGCCGCCGATCAGCGTGGTGATGCCGGCGCCCAGCGCCTCCGGAACCTGCTGTGGGCAGATCAGATGGACGTGGCAGTCCACCGCGCCGGCGGTGAGGATCTTTCCGTTACCGGCGATGATCTCGGTGCCGGGCCCGATCACCAGGTCGGGATGGACGCCGTCCATCGTGTCCGGGTTGCCGGCCTTACCCAGCGCGACGATCCGGCCGTCGCGGATCCCGACGTCGGCCTTGACCACACCCCAGTGGTCGAGAACGACGGCACCGGTGATGACGAGGTCGGGCGCACCCTCGGCGCGGGTCGCCAGGGACTGTCCCATCGACTCACGGATGACCTTGCTACCCCCGAAGACGGCCTCGTCGCCGGTCCCGGTGCCCGCCGGCCCGCGGCTGCGGTCCTCTGTCACCTCGATGAACAGGTCGGTGTCCGCGAGCCGGATACGGTCGCCGGCCGTGGGGCCGTACAGCGCCGCGTAGCGGGGGCGGTCGAGTCGGCTCACGAACCCTCTCCCTGAAAGCCCGGTATGTCCTCGATCGTCGCGGTGTCCGCAATCCGGGTGCCGCTCGCGGCGTCCAACGGGCCGGCCGATTCCGGCCGCAGGCCCGGCACGACCCGGGTGCCGGCCAGCGGCACCAGCTCGATCTCGCGTTCCACGCCGGGCTCGAAGCGGACCGCGGTGCCGGCGGGCACCGCGAGCCGGTGGCCCCAGGCACTCGCCCGGTCGAAGTCGAGAGCGGGGTTCGCCGCGGCGAAGTGGTAGTGCGAGCCGACCTGCACCGGCCGGTCGCCCGTGTTACGGACCAGCACCGTGCGTACCGGGCGTCCGGCGTTGATCTCGACGGGATCGTCGCCGGTCAGGATCTCCCCGGGGATCACGGGATCGGCCGGTGGACGGTGACCAGCTTGGTGCCGTCCGGGAAGGTGGCTTCGACCTGCACCTCGCCGAGCATTTCCGGCACGCCCTCCATGACGTCATCCCGGGTGAGCACGGTTCGCCCGGCGCTCATCAGGTCCGCGGCGCTGCGACCGTCCCGCGCGCCCTCCAGCAGGAACGAGGTGATGATTGCGGTCGCTTCGGGATGGTTCAGCCGCAGCCCACGGGCTCGCCGTTCACGGGCGAGCCCGGCCGCCACATGGAGGCTCTTCGAAGTTAAGCGGGTTTGAGGCATCTGCGGGCTCGGCGGGTGGTTGCGCAGCGTGTTCGTAGCCGCTGGTTTTCGGGGTTGCGG
>NZ_CDWTMG010000339.1:0-3966 GCF_977945845.1 Frankia sp. CcMO1 | reverse complement strand
GGCCAGGGGAGCGGCGGGGGGCGGCGCCCGCGGGGGGTCCCGCCGCGGCCCGTACGATGACATCACGTCGACGCGGCGATGCGTCCGGTCCCGATCGTCCGCCCGGGGCGCCCCAGGGGTGCATCCGGCCTCTCCCGGTTCCGGTTCCCGCATCCGTCGCGGCGCCCAGGACCAGTCACGGGCCCCGTGCCCACCGCCTACGAAGGGGCCACACGCCATGGCGATCACTCGGGGCGAGGTGGCTCACCTCGCCCGCTTGGCGCGGGTGTCGGTGACCGGCGACGAGCTCGACGCGCTGGCACCGCAGCTCGAGGCGATCCTGTCCGCGGTCGCCCGAGTCTCCGAGATCGCCGCCGCGGACATCCCGCCGACCAGCCACGCCGTGCCGTTGACCAACGTCTTCCGGCCGGACACCATCTGCCCGTCGCTGCCCGTCACCGAGGCCCTGGCCGGTGCCCCCGCCACCGAGGACGGGCGGTTCCGGGTGCCCCGCATCCTCGATCCGGACGAATGAGGTCGCCGCCCGCATGACGGAGAACATGACGGAGAACCCGACACCTCCCGGCACGACCGACGTCGTGCGCCTGTCCGCCGCCGCGACGGCGGCCGCGATCGCCGCCGGCAGGCTGAGCGCCGTCGAGGCGACCCGGGCGGCGTTGGACCGCATCGCCAAGGTCGACGAGACCGTCCACGCCTTCCTGCACGTGGACGCCGACGGCGCGCTCGCCGCGGCCCGGTCGGTCGACGACCGGCGCGCGGCCGGGGAGCGCCTCGGGCCGCTCGCCGGGGTGCCGTTGGCGCTCAAGGACGTCTTCACCACCCGAGGGATGCCCACCACCTGCGGCAGCCGCATCCTTGAGGGTTGGCACCCCCCGTACGACGCCACGGTGGTGAGCCGGCTGCGGGCCGCGGACGTCGTCCTGCTGGGTAAGGCCAACATGGACGAGTTCGCCATGGGCTCGTCAACCGAGAACTCGGCGTTCGGGCCGACCCGCAACCCCTGGGATGTCACCCGCATCCCCGGCGGCAGCAGCGGCGGCAGCGCCGCGGCCGTCGCCGCCTTCGAGGCGCCGCTCGCCCTCGGCACCGACACGGGCGGTTCCATCCGTCAGCCGGCCGCCGTCTGCGGTCTGGTCGGGGTCAAGCCCACCTACGGCGGGGTCAGCCGCTACGGGCTGGTCGCCTTCTCCAGCTCGCTGGACCAGGCCGGCCCGCTGGCCCGCACGGTGACCGACGCGGCGTTGCTGCACGCCGCGATTGCCGGCCACGATCCTCTGGACTCCACGAGCGTCGACGCGCCGGTTCCCGCGGTCGTGGCGGCGGCACGGCAGCGCGACATCCGCGGTATGCGGGTCGGCGTGGTCCGCGAGTTCGCCGGCGACGGGTACGACCCGGGGGCCGAGGCCGCCTTCGCTGCCGCGGTCGAGGCGCTGACGGGCCTGGGCGCCCAGGTCATCGAGGTGAGCTGCCCGCACTTCAGCTACGCGCTGCCCGCCTATTACCTGATCGCGCCCAGCGAGTGCTCGTCGAACCTGGCTCGCTTCGACGCGATGCGCTTCGGGCTGCGGATCGGCGACGACGGCCGGGCCGGGGCCGAGGAGGTCATGAGCCGCACCCGCGAGGCCGGTTTCGGCCCGGAGGTGAAGCGGCGGATCATCCTGGGCACCTACGCCCTGTCCTCGGGGTACTACGACGCCTACTATGGCCAGGCGCAGAAGGTCCGTACGCTGATCAGCCGCGACTTCACCGCCGCGTTCGAGCAGGTCGACGTCCTGGTCTCGCCCACTACCCCGACGCCGGCCTTCCCACTGGGCGCGAAGGTCGATGATCCGGTGGCCATGTACCTGTCGGACCTGTGCACGATCCCGTCCAACCTCGCGGGCGGCCCGGCGATGAGCCTGCCGTCCGGGCTCGTGGACGGGCTGCCGGTGGGTATCCAGATCATGGCGCCGCCGTTCGCCGACGACCGGCTCTACCGGGTCGGCGGGGCGCTGGAGGAGGCGTTGGACGCCGAACGCGGCCATCCGCTGCTCGACGAGGTCCCGGCGCTGTGAGCGGGCGCCCGGCAGTCTCGCGGGTCATCCGTGTTCCGGGGGTGGCGGCCGCGGTGACGGGCCGCCGGCCGCGAGGGAAGGGCGGGAAACGGCGATGGTGAGCCTGCGCAGCGGCCGGCAGGACCGGTTCCTGGTGGGCGTGGTGTGGCTGCTCACCGTGCTGGTGCTGGGCCTCGGTATCGCCACGCTCAACCCGGTCCTGCTCCTCTGGGGAGTGCTCGGCCTACCGGCCGCGGTGTTCCTCACCTACGTGCACGTCCGCGACACCCGCCCATCCAGCGATCCATGAGGAGTTCATCCGGTGAGCACAGTGGCTCCCGCCGGCGCGCTGCCGTCCTACTCCGACGTTCTGGCCCGCTACGAGCCGGTGATCGGCTTGGAGACGCACGTCGAACTCGGCACCGCTTCCAAAATGTTCTGCGGCTGCGCGACGGCCTTCGGTGCCGAGCCTAACACCCAGGTCTGCCCGGTGTGCCTCGGGCTGCCGGGTTCCCTGCCGGTGGTGAACGAGGCGGCGGTGCGTTTCGCGGTCATGATCGGACTCGCGTTGCACTGTGAGACCGCGTCGTGGTGCCGGTTCGCGCGCAAGAACTACTTCTATCCCGACATGCCGAAGAACTTCCAGATCAGCCAGTACGACGAGCCGCTGTGCACGAACGGCTGGCTCGACGTGGAGGTCGAGGGCGAGGTGCACCGGGTGGGCATCACCCGGGTGCACATGGAGGAGGACACCGGCAAGTCGCTGCACGTCGGCGGCGCCACCGGCCGCATCCACGGCGCCACCCACTCGCTGGTCGACTACAACCGGGCCGGCATCCCGCTCGTGGAGATCGTGACCGAACCGGACGTGCGTTCCCCCGAGGTGGCCCGGGCCTACGTGGACGAGTTGCGGGAACTGATCCGGGCGCTCGGCGTCTCCGACGTCCGGATGGAGCAGGGATCGCTGCGCTGCGACGCCAACGTCTCGCTGCGCCCGCGGCCGGCGCCCGGCGGCCCGGACGCTCCCTTCGGTACCCGCACCGAGACGAAGAACCTCAATTCGCTGCGGTCGGTGGAACGCGCGGTGCGCTACGAGATCACCCGGCAGGTCGCGTTGCTCGACGACGGCCGGCGCATCATCCAGGAGACCCGCCACTTCGACGAGGCGTCGGGCCGCACCTCGTCGGGCCGGTCCAAGGAGGAGGCCACCGACTACCGGTACTTCCCGGAGCCGGACCTCACCCCGTTGGCCCTGCCCGCGGAATACGTCGAGCGGCTGCGGGCTGGCCTGCCGGAGCTGCCCGCGGCGCGCCGGGCCCGGCTGATCGCCGAGCACGGCTACACCGCGCGGGATCTGCAGGACCTGCGCAATGCCGCGGTCCTCGACCTGGTCGAGGAGACCGTCGCCGCCGGCGCGGCCCCGGCGACCGCCCGTAAGTGGTGGCTCAACGAGCTGGCCAGGCGTGCCTCGGACGCCGGTCTCCAGCCGCGCGATCTTAAGATCACCCCGGCCGATGTCGCCCGGATCACCGCGCTGGTGGCCGCGGGTGAGCTCACCGACGCGCTGGCCCGCAAGGTCATCGACGGGGTGCTCGCCGGTGAGGGCGCGCCCGACGAGGTGATCGCCGGCCGTGGGCTGGCGATCGTCGCGGACGACGGCGCGCTCACTGCGGCCGTCGACGCGGCGCTCCTCGGCGCCCCCGACATTGCCGAGAAGGTCCGCGGCGGCAAGGTGAACGCCGTCGGCCCGCTGGTGGGCGCGGTGATGAAGGCGATGAAGGGCCAGGCGGACGCGGCGACCGTGCGGCGACTGCTGCTGGAGCGCCTCGGCATTTCCTGACACCGCTTCCCGGCCCTCGCCTTCCCCTGCCCTCGCTTTCCCGGCCCTCGCCCGCCCGATCCCCGATTTTTCGTATTTCAGATGGTTCGCAGG
>NZ_CDWTMG010000338.1:0-3969 GCF_977945845.1 Frankia sp. CcMO1 | reverse complement strand
CACGGTTCCGCGGTCCGCGACTTGTGACGGCCACGGGCCCTTGGACCTTGCTCCGGGGGTGCCGACTCCGGGGGTGCCGAGCGGCTCGGGTCAGAGGTGCCGGTACACCTCACGTCGATGGGCGACGTGGACGATCGTGACGAGAATGCGGGTGTGGTCGACCTGGTAGATCACCCGGTATTCACCAACTCTGATCCGCAGTACCCTGCTGGGTTGGCCGGTGAGGGCCCGGGCCCCCGAGGGGCGGGGTTCCGCCGCGAGTCGTGTTACCGCGATCAGGATCCGTCGAGTGGTGGAGGCGTCGAGCTTGCGCAGCTCTCGCAGCGCCGCAGTCGTCCACTCGACGGTGTGCGCCACGTCAGTTCAGGCCGAACTCGGCGAGGACGTCGGCGTGGGGTACGCGAGGCTCCTCGGCGGCCAGCGCCTCTCGGGCGACGGCGAGATCCGCTTCGTCCTCCGCCGCTTCCAGCTCACGGAGATCTTCTATGGAGATCACTGCCGCGACCGCGCGGCCGTGACGGGTCAGGACGATCCGCTCATGGGCGTGCTCCGCCTTGGAGACGATCTCGCCGAGGTGGTCGCGTGCCTCGCTGATCGGCATCTCGCTCATCCCCAGATTGTACAAACCGGGGAGTGGTCGGGCCGCTGAGGCGGACGAGGTGGCCTGTAAGCCGGGTCCTGTACCGGCTAGCCTCACGGCTCGTCGGCGGCGACCATCTCTCTCGGGCTGCCGTTGCCGGCAGCCTCTAGCGGTCCACCCGCAGGCTCGGGCGGGCAGCCCTCGAACGCCTGCGCGGTCCGCGGCCTCGCGGCTACGGGCCTTCTGACCTTGCTCCGGGCGGGGTTTACCGAGCCGCCCAGGTCACCCTGGGCGCTGGTGCGCTCTTACCGCACCGTTTCACCCTTACCGGCGCCGGAACCGGCACCGGCGGTCTGTTTTCTGTGGCACTGTCCCGCGGGTCACCCCGGGTGGGTGTTACCCATCGCCCTGCCCTGTGGAGCCCGGACTTTCCTCGGCGACGCCGGACGAGCCGGCACCGACGCGGTCGCCCGGCCAACTCGTCCGCTTCCTTCAGTATAGAGTGCTTCCCGGTCTACGCTTCCTGGGCGTAGGGCTGATCGGGCTGTCGGTGCGCGGAGCCGGCCGATCGGGCGGTATGGCGGCGGATCGAGGAACAGGACGATCATGACGGGACCGAAGCAGCCGGGCCGAGGGTTCGGCAACGCGAGGCGTACGGCCTCTCCGCCCGCCGTTCCGCCCGCGCCCGCGGCGCCGGCGGCGGCCGGGCAGACCCCCGCGGCCTCGCCTTCCGGAACGCCTGCCGGCCAGGTTCCGGTTGGTCCAGCCGGTCCGGTTGGTCCGGCCGGTCCGGGCGCCGTGGCGCCCGTTCCGCACCAGCCGGCCCACCCGGGCGGACCGGATTCTCCCGGCGTCCCGGGTGCGCCCACCGGCGGGGCCCGGCCGTCGCGTCGCGGGGTTGCCTACACCACCTATGCGATCACCGTGCTGGTGCTGCTCATCGCGATCGCCGTCGTGGTCTTCGTCGTGCAGAACGACGCGCGCGTGAGCATCTGGCTGTTCGGTTCGACCAGGCAGATGTCGGTCGCGGGTGCACTGGCCGCCTCGGCCGCCGCCGGTCTCGTCGTCGGCCTACTCATCGGTGTCATTCCTCAGATCAGGCTGCGCCGCGAGTTGCGCCACCTGCGTCGCGCGGCCGGCCGCCGGTAGCTGAGCGGAGTCCTCGGCCGCGGGTCGGCCGGTAGCCGGTTGGTGGAAGGCACGTCGGCAAGATGCCAGGCGGATCCCACCGCGTCGGTACAGTCCGGGTCGTGACGCCGTTGCGAACAGATCTGCCACCGGGAGCACAACTCCCGCCACGCCCAGCGAACGCACCGGCGCCCGGCACCGTGCTGCCGTCCCACTACGTGCGGTGCTTCGCCTGCGGTGACCAGTCCGCCCACGGACTGCACCTACGGGTCGACGCCGATGCCGGCCTCGCGCTGTGCGCGACGTTCGAGGTGACCGAGCATCATCAGGGAGCGCCGGGCCTCGCCCATGGTGGCCTGCTCAGCTGCGCCCTCGACGAGGCGTTGGGTGCGCTCGGGCATCTGACCCGGACCAGCCTGGTGACCGGCCGGCTGGAGACGGACTTCCTGCGGCCGGTACCCGTGGGCACCGTCCTGCACCTGAGGGCGCGGGTCGAGGGCGTGCTCGGCCGGCGGGTCTACGCCAGTGGCGAGGGACGATTGAACAGCCCTACCGGACGGGTCGCGGTCCGGGCCCGAGGGCTGTTCGTCGAAGTGCCCCTGGAGCACTTTGTCACCCATGCCCGGGCCGAGGACATCCAGGCGATCGAGCAGGATCCGGACCTGATCCGGCTGCGCGAACATCAGACCATTTCCTGATCTTCGAATCTCCTGGTCTTCGAATCTCGGAATCTCGGAATCCGCTCACGGGCGGGACTCGTTTGCTCGCCGTGATTCGACCGCACGGACCGTCGCATCTCCGTCACAGATCCGTCACAGATGTAGCTGGCACGGTGGGCGTGGCCTCCGGGTCTGTCGGGATGCTCCATCGACCGTTGCCTCGGCCACTGCGTCGGAACGTTCGGAGCGGCGGTCGGCCCCGGCGGCCAACCCTCGCCGGCTGTCGGTCGGCTCGCGGCGGAAAGCTCGACGGAAAGGAGGGCGCGGTGCCGGCGATGTCGCTGCGCTCTGGCGATCCGGAGCGGATCGCCCGGTTCACGCTCACCGCGCGGCTCGGCTCCGGTGGTATGGGAGTCGTCTACCTCGGCATCGACGACGAGACCGGAGGGCCGGTCGCCCTCAAGGTGATCCGGTCGGACTTCACGGCCGATCCCGAGTTCCGCAGCCGGTTCCGTCGCGAGGTCGCGGCCGCCCGGGCGGTCGACGGTGCCTGCACCGCGAGGCTGGTCGATGCCGATCCCGACGCCGAGGATCTGTGGATGGCAACCGAGCACATCCACGGCCAAAGCCTCGCCGAGGCGATCGCCGACCGGGGCGCGCTGACCATGCCGGTCGTCATGGCGCTGGCGACCGGGCTCGCCGAGGCCCTGAAGGCCATCCACGACGCCGGCATCGTCCATCGGGACCTGAAACCGGGCAACGTGATCCTCAGCGAGGACGGCCCGAAAGTGATCGACTTCGGCATCGCGGCGGCGGTCGACGCGACGGCCGCGACCAGGACGGGGGTGTTGCTGGGCAGCCCGGGTTACATGGCCCCGGAGCAGGTCACCGGACGCGGCGAGATCGGCCCGCCGGCGGACGTCTTCGCCTGGGGCCTGACGGTACTGTTCGCCGCGTCGGGGCGACCCCCCTTCGGGACCGGCCGGCCCGACGCGCTGCTGTACCGGGTGGTCCACGACGAGGCCGACACCGGGGATGTTCCGCTGGCCCTGCGCCCAGCGGTCCGCGCGGCGTTGCTCAAGGAGCCTATGGCCCGGCCGAGCGCCCACGCGTTGCTGCGCGTGCTGATCGGGTCTACTGGCGACCCGGAGCGCGAGACACGCCGGATACTGCGGGACGCCTGGCTCGCCCCACCGGTGACGACCCGCATGAGGAGCCTTCTGCCGGCCGCGGAGGAGGATACCCATGACGCCAAGACGCAGATCCGCCTCGATGCGCCGGAGAGCGCCGGCGCGTGGGTGCGAGTGGGCGACGGTGCGGGGACAAACGGTGCGGGGACAGCGGGCCGGGCGCCACGCGGGACCGGTGATCCGGCGGGGGACCCCGGGCAGGCTGGCGAGCTTCGGCAGGTCGGCGAGTCCGGGCAGGTCGGCGGGTCCGCGCTCGGCGAGGATGACGATCAGGCCGGTGGCCGGCCGGCTGACGGTGATCATGATGCGGCCGCTTCCGCCGGGGCAGCTCCCGCCGGGGCGAAGCGGCCCCTGTCCGGCCGGCGGGCCCGTGCCCGGCGCCACCCGCGCCGGACCGCGGGTCTGGCTGCCC
>NZ_CDWTMG010000337.1:0-3975 GCF_977945845.1 Frankia sp. CcMO1 | reverse complement strand
AGGTACCAGCGGACAGCGAGGAGGCGCGCTCGCGCGGCACGTGGTTGGTCACGGCGCAGAGCTTGCCTGATCGCGTCGCTGCTTCCTCGGGAGTGCTGACGAATCCGCCGTTGATCTCAACGAATTATCTTTGAGGGATCAACACACTTAGGGACTGTTGCGCCGCGTGCCTCTCTGGTGGCTCTGAGTGGCGGGGCTAGACTTCGACCGGCGGGCCGTTGCGGGCGAGAGGGGACTGGGATGCCGGCGGATTCTTTTGTTCACCTCCACGTGCACACTGAGTATTCGATGCTGGACGGTGCGGCGAAAACGGGCTTGCTTTTCAAGGAAGCGGCGAAGCTGGGGATGCCGGCCGTCGGGATGACCGACCACGGTAACATGTTCGGCGCCTACGAATTTTATCAGGGCGCGAAGTCCGCAGGTGTCAAGCCGATCATCGGGATTGAGGCGTACCTGGCGCCCGAGTCGCGCCATCACAAGCGGCCTGTCCTGTGGGGTGAGCGTTCGCAGCGCGACGTCGACCCTGCGGGTGAGGGTGGTGACGTGTCCGGTAGCGGCGCCTACACCCACATGACGATGCTCGCGGCCAACGGGGCCGGGCTGCGCAACCTGTTCCGGCTGTCGTCGATCGCGTCGATCGAGGGCTACTACCGCAAGCCGCGGATGGACCACGAGCTGGTCTCCCAGTACTCCGAAGGGATCATCGCGACGACGGGCTGCCCGTCGGGTGAGGTGCAGACTAGGCTTCGTCTGGGCCAGTTCGACAAGGCGCTCACCGCGGCGGCCACCTACCAGGAGGTCTTCGGCGCGGACAACTTCTTCCTGGAGTTGATGGATCACGGTTTGCCGATCGAGCGCAGCGTCCGCCAGGGGCTGCTCGACATCGGCGACAAGCTGGGGCTTCGCCCGCTGGCCACGAACGACTCGCACTATGTGACCCAGGATCAGGCGGGAAGCCACGAGGTGCTGCTGTGCGTCGGCACCGGTAAAAAACTCGACGATCCGACCCGTTTCAAATTCGACGGATCGGGATATTACCTCAAGTCTCCGGAGGAAATGCGCAACCTGTGGGACAGTGAGGTCCCCGGGGCCTGCGACAGCTCTCTGCTTATCGCCGAGCGCGTCGAGTCCTACGACGATGTTTTCAAGTTTGTGGACCGGATGCCGCGCTACCCTGTCCCCGAGGGTGAGACGCAGCTGTCCTGGCTGCGCAAGGAAATCGACCGCGGACTGACGTGGCGCTTCCCTGCGGGCGTGCCCGCCGATGTGGTCGAGCGCGTCGACTACGAGGTCGGCGTGATCGACAAGATGGGTTTCCCGGCTTACTTCCTGGTCGTCGCCGACATTTGCAAGTTCGCGAGAGATCGGGGCATCGGGCTGGGTCCGGGGCGTGGATCGGCGACCGGGTCGATGATCGCCTATATCCTGGGTATCACCGAGCTGAACCCGATCGAGCACGCGCTGATCTTCGAGCGGTTCCTCAACCCGGAGCGGATCAGCCCGCCGGATATCGACCTGGACTTCGACGAACGTCGACGCGGTGAGGTGATCCGCTACATCACCGAGCAGTACGGCGAGGACCGCGTCGCGCAGATCAACACCTTCGGCACCATCAAGGCCAAGGCCGCGATCAAGGACTCGTGCCGGGTGCTGGGTTACGACTACGTCCTCGGCGACAAGATCTCAAAGGCGATGCCGCCGGATGTGATGGGCCAGGGCATCCCGCTGGCCGGGATCTTCGACCCGAACCATGAGCGGTACGGTGAGGCCGCCGAGGTCCGGGCCCAGTACGAGACCGACACCAAGGTTCGGAAGGTCATCGACACCGCGCGGGGGCTGGAGGGGCTCACCCGCGGCACTGGTGTCCACGCCGCCGGGGTCATCCTGTGCTCGGAGCCGCTGCTGGATGTCCTGCCGATCCATCGCCGCGACAATGACGGCGCGATCATCACCGGGTTCCCGTTTCCTCAGTGCGAGGAGATGGGCCTGCTCAAGATGGACTGCCTCGGCCTGCGGAACCTCACCGTCATCGGTGACGCGATCGAGGCCGTCAAGCGTAACCGCAACGTCGACATCGACCTGTCCACCCTCCCCCTGGAGGACACGAAGGCCTTCGAGTTGCTCGCCCGCGGCGACACGCTCGGGGTGTTCCAGCTCGACGGCGGACCGATGCGTAACCTGCTGCGCCTGATGGCACCGACGAAGTTCGGCGACATCGCCGCCGTGCTCGCGCTCTACCGGCCCGGCCCGATGGCGGCCAACAGCCACATCGAGTACGCCGACCGCAAGAACGGCCGCAAGGAGATCCTCCCGATCCACCCCGAGCTCGCCGAGGCGCTGGAGCCCATCCTCGGCGAGACCTACCACCTGGTGGTCTACCAGGAGCAGGTCATGGCCATCGCCCGGGAGCTGGCCGGCTACAGCCTCGGCGGCGCCGACCTGCTGCGCCGCGCGATGGGCAAGAAGAAGAAGGAGATCCTGGACAAGGAGTTCGCTCGCTTCTCCGCCGGGATGAGGGAGAAGGGCTACACCGACACGGCGGTCCAGGCGCTGTGGGACGTGCTCGTCCCATTCTCCGGCTACGGGTTCAACAAGTCCCACACCGCCGGGTACGGCGTCGTGTCGTTCTGGACGGCCTACCTCAAGGCCAACTACCCGGCCGAGTTCATGGCGGCGCTGCTGACGTCCGTCGGTGACGACAAGGACAAGATGGCGGTGTACCTGGCCGAGACCCGCCGGATGGGTATCCAGGTCCTGCCCCCCGACGTCAACGAGTCGGATCTGCGGTTCGGTGCGGTCGGTGACTCGATCCGTTTCGGCCTGGGGGCCGTCCGTAATGTTGGGGAGAACGTCGTCGCCTCGATAGTCGCGGCCCGGCGGAGGAAGGGCGCGTATGAGTCGTTCGCTGACTTCCTGCAGAAGGTCGACATCGGGGTGTGCAACAAGCGCACCATCGACTCGCTGATCAAGGCGGGGGCGTTCGACTCGCTGGGCCATCACCGCCGTGTGCTGGTCAATGTGCACGAGAACGCGATCGACGCGGTGATCATCACGAAGCGGGCCGAGGCCATCGGCCAGTTCGACCTGTTCGGCGACGGGGGCGCCGGAGAGGAGGAGAGCCCGGCGCTAGGACTCGACCTGGACCTGTCCGGCCCCGAATGGCCGAAAAAGGAGCTGCTGGCTCAGGAACGCGACATGCTCGGCCTGTACGTGTCCTCGCATCCGCTGGAGGGTGCCGAGCGGGCGCTGGATCGCCACCGCGACACCCGGATCGTCGACCTCGCCGAGGCCAACGACGGGACGACCGTACAGATCGCCGGCATCATCAGCAAGATCGACCGGCGGATCAACAAGAACACCGCCAAGGCGTGGGCGATCGTGACCGTCGAGGATCTCGACGCCTCCGTCGAGGTGCTGTTCTTCCCCCAGTCCTACGAGGTCCATTCGTACGCGCTCGTGACCGACGCGGTCATCTCGGTGCGGGGCAGGATCAACGAGCGGGAGGGGTCGGTCTCGCTGTTCGCCCAGGACCTGACGGTGGTCGATGTCGCGACGCACGTGAACGGGCCGCCTGTCGTCATCACTCTGCCGTCACACAAGATCACACCACCGCTGGTCGATGACCTCAAACTCGTCCTGACGACTCATCCCGGGACAACTCCGGTGCACCTGCGTCTCGAAGGCCCGCAGAACACGCATCTGCTCCTGCTCGAACTCCAGGTGCAGGCGAGTAGTTCGCTACTCGGGGATCTCAAGGCCCTGCTGGGTGCCCGAGCGGTCACCGTATGAGCGACCCGTCGCCGGAGGCGAGACAGCCTGCCGAGGTGGTGCTGTGCTCGACGGATAGTCCGCCGCGTTGCTGACACACTGGGTGGCAACGCTGGCCGTGCCGGCCGTCGACCTCCAGGCGTGGGAAGTCGACTATCAGGCGTGGCTACGAGGCGACCTGTGACACCCGGGCAGGTGCGTGTGGTC
>NZ_CDWTMG010000336.1:0-3976 GCF_977945845.1 Frankia sp. CcMO1 | reverse complement strand
GCGCGCGGGCCTGCTTGATTCCTGATTCGGCTTCCTCGGGAGGGTACGCCCCCCAAGGTCATCCACAGGTTTCAAGCATTGCTCGGTGCGGGTTGTCTCCCAGTTCTAGGACCAGGCTGCGCAGGCCCGCGGACAGCAGCTTTGGCATGGCGTCGCTTTCGGCGCGCTGCGGCAAGAGCTGTTCGTCGTCGTCCCGAAGCCCCTCGAAGATGCCGGTGAGATCGACGTGGTGCTCCGGAATTGGTGGTGACGGCGGCGGTGCGGCGTCTGCGAGAGTCACCATCTCGGTAGCGTGCCGGTGTTCGATGCATCGGGTGACATGGTCGTTGACGCGGATCAGCAGCTGACGCGCGGTGTAGCGGTTGCGTGCCTGTTCGAGCGCCGTTTCCGTGACTGGCCAGGTCGGGTAGGGCGGGACGAATCCCCGGCAGTTGTACCCTGGCGCGAACCGGCTGCTGACGATGGCGGTCGCGGTCTTCAGATCAGGGATCGCGCCGAGTTCGGGCAGCACTTCGAAGCGGTCCCGGGCGGAGAGCAGCGTAGAGCGCGAGATGAGTTCCCAGGTGTCGGTTTGACAGGCGACGACGATGAGCGTTCGGCGGCTCTCGTCGCGTAGCTCCATCAACGCGGTGGCGATGTCGTCGCGCATGCGGCGCGCGGTTGAGGACTCCCGGGCCGCCGTCCGGGAACCCAGGGCGACGGTCGACTCATGGGCGAGCGCATCGAGCTGATCGAAGGCGAAGACGATCGGGCCGGCGAGCGCGATCAGTCGGGTAAGGTCGCGCAGAACCAACTGGTATGCGCGGGGACCAGCGATACCCCATTGCTCACGCTGCTCGTCGTGGACCTCGGGCCGAACGAGATATCCGTGCCCGACCTGAACGGCGGGACCGGTCGAGGCAAGCAGGACGAGCGCGCGGGCAGTGTCCACTGCGGTGATCCCGACCTCGGGATCCAACGAGCGTAGCGCGGCGAGGAAGTCCTCCAGTTGCTCCCGGGTCAACCTGCCGTGTCCACTGACGACAGCACAGCTCGCCGGGTCCATGCCAGCCGAATCGGCGAGCACTGTCAGCAGGCGTGACAGTTGACTCACCCCGCCGGGCAATCGGCGGAGGAGTCCACCGTACGTGTCACCGACCGCGCTCTCCCACGCCGACGTACCGGCGACCGGTTTCAAGAGGAAGAAGTACCCGCCCTTCGACTGGACCACTTCCCGGACCCAGCTGAGCAGATGGGTCTTGCCTGAGCCCCGCTCACCGACGACGACCGCGGTGACTGGTCGACGACCTCGGGTGAGCCCGTCGATCGACTTGCTGAGTCGCCGCGTGACCTCCGGATGCAGGCTGTCGACGTGATAGCTGGGCAGAGTCCATATCTCGTCTCTGGTCGGCGCCCACTCCGAGATGTCCAACGCCTCCAGCGCGTCGAGTTCGGCGCTCACGCTGGTGCGATTTTCAGCAGATGGCGCGGTTCGCGACCGATCAAGACGGCGGCCTGCTCGTCCGCTGTTGTGAGCTTGCGTTGGTCCAGCTCTGCCTTCAGGTGGACATCTGGTTGATCGATCATCCGGTCCATCTCAGCGGTGAGATCCACGTCGTCGTCCAGCCACGCGCGTACATCCGCGAGACGGACATACTGACCCTTGCGCCGGACGGTGAGTTCGTCATATATGGACCTGATCCAGGCCTCTGCATCGGGCTGGAACAGGTCATCGAGTTCTTGTTCCGCGCGGACCAGGTAGGTGCCCAGACCGGCCAGGACCGCATAGAGCGGCCCGGCCGGGAACTTCGTGCCGGAGGGCCGGCCAGCCGACATCGCCGTCAGGCACCAGTCCCGGCCCGCTTTCGTTATGGCGTGCACGGTGGTCGTTCCCCGCCTGGTGCTCTCGAGGAAGCCGTTGAGCCGGTTCTTGTTGCCAGCGTCGATCTCGAGCCCGGCGATGTCGCGAAGCTCGCGGTTGGTGGCAGGCCGGGCGACGGCGAGCAAGGCGAAGAGCGTCATTTGATCCCGGTTGGTCAAGCTCTCAGCGGTCATATCCATCCTCCTGAGCGGTTTCGCGGAGCTAATGAATCAGTCGATGGCGTGGAATCCTTGATCGGGAACCAGCTCGACTCGGCCGGTGGAGCTGGACAATTCGCCGGAGACCTGGACCGCAAGCTGACGGTGGTGCGCATCGATCGCCCGGTCGTAGGCTGCCTGGTCCGGAAGGCGAACCCAGATCTTGCGACGACGGACTGGCCCGGCACCCGCACGGAACTCGCCTCGCACGCTGATCCGCCACTGTTCGTCCCGCGTGGCGCCATGGTGCAGCGTCTCGATCTGGCCGGTGATGGTGGCCGCGCCGGAGGCGTCGAGGTTGCGAAGCTGGTCGGCGGCCTCGCGGAGCAGTACGCCAGCGCCTGCCGGGAAAGGGTGGCGGCTCATGCCCGCCGCTGTCGGCACGCCGCGGCCCCAACGGAAGCCGATCTCGAATGGTGCCTCGTGGTCGGGACCGCCCAGATCACTCAGCGCTGTACAGAGATTCGAGGAGAGTCCAGCGGTGACGATCTCATCCTCGAAAGCGGTCAGGTGGCCGGTCGACACCGCCTCCCTCGCCGCATCGACCGCCTCGTGGATCTGCCCGGTGACGGTTCGGCCGGTGATGCCTCCAGCCAGCGCGGCGCGTGCGGACATCCGAACCTCGAGTACGTAACTGCCCGCACGGGTAGGCCCCATCTCGGCCGTCTGGAGCAGCTCGGCCACCACGCTCGGCGGGCGGCCGGCGAACGTGAGATGTGGTCCCTGGACCAAGGTGCGGGTTGCGATCGTCAGGACATCGCGCACCCCTTGAACGGCCCGGTAGCCCGCAGCAACCCGCAGCAACCGACGTGTAGCCCGGATCCCTGTCGACGGGAAAGGTCCGGAACAACTGGGTGTCCACGTCCGGCCGAGCGATCTCAGCAGCAATCTCCACTGCCGGGCGATCCTCCACGATGGCGAGGCACTGCAGCAGCTCGTTGATCCTGGCCCGGGCATCGCCGAAGCGGTCGTGGGTGGGGACCAGAACCTCATGTTCGCCCGGGTGTTTCCACACGCTGGCGCCGTGCCAGTCGCTCGGCGCGCGCAACCAGCCGGTCTCTGTCAGGTACGACGCGATGTCGTCGACGCGCAGCACGCTCGTCATGCGGCTACCAAGCAGTCCGGGACTCGGTCAGCCTGCGCAGCTCGTGCGCTGTCAGAACATTGGCCGTCGGCACCATGACCGGTCGGCTGCGTCGACGGTCGGGCTCGGCGATCGGAGTCTCAGACCGGAGCGACATGTAGTAGCCGAGATGCCGGAGCAGGACACCATCTGAGCGAAACGCCGCGTACTCGCGCGGATCCGGCGGTACACAGATGAGGAACAGGTACCGCGGCAACGTGAAGTTCGGCCCGGCGAGCTTGTTGAACTGCCACTCGCTCAACCCCCGGTACTGCAGGCGGCCAGACGACACGGTGGGTTTCGACCAAGTCTTAACCTGGGCCTCAATCATGGGCGACCGGGTGTGGGGATACACGCCGGTCGCCCGGAAGCCCAGATCGACACCGTCTGAATCGATGTCCTGGTCCAAGACCACCAACCCGGCCGCCGAGGCGAGCACCCGAACATAGTCTTCGCCGAACTTTCCCTGATGCTGTTTCGCGTCCAGCATCGACCCTCCGCAGGTGACCCCTCAACAAAGCGGTAGTGAAAGCCTACGAGCGCCGCCGATATCTGTCAGTAGCCGAAAGTTGACGCCATGCGAACTGTCAGCCCCTGGCGGTCTTGGCGAACAGACTGCTATTGGCGCCGTTGGCACGCTGAGGGTGCAGCTCCCGAAGGCATCCTCGACGGCGGTGAACACATCGCGAAATTCGTCCCGGCGCTCCCAGGCGGCACTGCCCTTTAGTTAAGAAGTTTCACTGTGCTTTGGGTAGATTTGACGTGACGATGGTGATCGTGTAGCTGACGTCACGG
>NZ_CDWTMG010000335.1:0-4058 GCF_977945845.1 Frankia sp. CcMO1 | reverse complement strand
ACGAAGCAACAGTCACCATCGCCGCGATCAACGAATGGCTGCCCCGATAAACTTCCCAAACAGGCCCTAGGCCAGGGGTCCCCGCATTGCGCCGGAGGCGCCATGCGGGGCAAGGCGGGCGACCGGGTACCGGTCCCGGTTGAGGCGGACGTCGGCATCCCGGACGCGGGCCAGAACGGCGAGGAAATCGGCCCGCGGAATCTCCACCGCACCCAGGTCGATCAGATGCGGGGTCGCGATCTGCACGTCCAGCAGCATCCCGCCGGCCGCGGTGAACCGGGCGTCGAAGTCGGCCAGAGCCACTTTGGAGGCGTCGGTCCGGGTACGGAACATCGATTCACCGACGAACACGCCGCCGACGCCCACTCCGTACATGCCGCCGACCAGCTCGTCGCCCTCCCAGACCTCGATGCTGTGCGCCCAGCCCAGGGCGTGCAGCTCGGCGTAGCCCTCGACCAGTTGGGGAATGATCCACTCGGAGGTGCCGCCGCGGCGGCAGCCACGGACGACGTCGACGAATCGCTCGTCGACGGTGGTGGTCCACCCACAGTTACGCAGCCGCTTGCGCAGTGTCCGGTTGACCCGCAGCCGGCCGATCGGGATCACTGCCCGGGGGTCGGGGCTCCACCAGGGCAGGTCCAGCCCACCGGGGCGGTGCGGGGGCAGATGGGGGATGCGTCGGGCGGCCACCGCCGCCCGCAGGATCTCGCGCAGCCACTCCCCGCCCCCGCGGGTCCCGCCGCTCTCGTCGTCCCCGTGAGCCTCGTCGTCCTCATGGGCCTCGCCGCCGCCGTCGGCCTCGCTCGCCGGCCAAGGGAAGGCACCGGCCCGGTAGGCGCCGATCAACGTCGCCGGATCCAGCTCACCGCCGACGGCGACCGGGGCCTGGCGTGGGCTGGTCAGCAGCGAGAGCCCGTCCCATACGGTGGGGCCGAGATCGCGGGGCGGCGCCGTCAGCGCCACGACTTGACCGCCGGCGTCCGATTCGGGGCGACTGGGGCGTTCAGCACGGCACTCTCCATCGTCGGGGAGAGATCGCCGGGACATTCCTCCGTCCGGCCGATCGTCTCCGGATCGATCATGCCAGCCGACGGCGCCCGTCGCCGCAGTTGCTCGGTCACCTGCTCGGATGGGCCCGGATGGCCGAGGAAGTAGCCCTGAGCCAGGTCGCAGCCGAAATCCCGCAGCATCCGCATCGCCCCGGCGGTCTCCACGCCCTCGACGACGATGCGCAGGCCGAGCGCGTGGGCGAGTCCGACCGTCGAACGGACGATCGCCTCGGCCCGGCCGTCGACCTCCATGCGTTGGATGAATGACTTGTCCAGCTTCAGCACGTCGACGGGCAGCTCCCAGAGCCTGGCCAGGGAGGAGTACCCGGTGCCGTAGTCGTCGACGGCGATGCCGATCCCCAGGTCGCGCAGCTCCCCGAGTACGGCGGCCGTGCGGACCCGGTCGAGCATCAACGTGGTCTCGGTGATCTCCAGCTCGAGTGCCGTCGGGCTCAGCCCGAAGCCGGAGAGCATGCCGCTGACCTGTTCGGGAAAGCCACGGTCCAGCAGGTCCGAGGCGGACAGGTTCACCGCCACCGCGACGTCGAATCCGGCGGAGTGCCACTGCCGGCACTGGCCCAGGGCGGTCTCCAGCACCTCGATGGTCAGCATCCGGATGAAACCGGCCTGTTCGGCCAGGGGGATGAACTCCTCTGGCCCGAGCAGGCCGCGGCGGGGATGCCGCCAGCGGACCAGGGCCTCTACGGCGTTCGCCTGCCCGGAATCGAGGTCGACCTTGACCTGGTAGTGCACCTCCAGCTGGCCGGTGCCGAGCGCCGCGCGCAGGGACTCGATCATGTCGAGGCGGACGAGGCTGTTCACGTCGGACCCGGGACGGTAGGACTCCACGCCGGTGCGGCCCGACTTCGCGGCATACATGGCCACATCGGCGCGCTGCAGCAGGGTGTGGGCGTCCTCGGCGTGGTCGGGGTACACGGCGGCGCCGATGCTCGCGCCGACGTGCAGGGTCACCCCGCCGACGTCGAAGGGATCGTCGAGCACGGCCAGCACCCGGTCGGCGACGCGTTTCGCGGCCTCGATGTCCGCGTGTTCGAGCAGGACCGCGAACTCGTCGCCGCCCAGGCGGGCATGCAGGTCGCCGGGACGCAGGGCGTCGGAGATACGGGTTCCGACCTGCGCCAGCAGCGCGTCGCCCACCTGATGCCCCAGCGAGTCGTTGATCTCCTTGAACCGGTCAAGGTCCAGCAGGAGGAGTGCGAAGGTGTCCACCCCGGTGGCGTGCTGCTCGGCCTTCGTCAGCCGTTCGATGAAGCCACGCCGGTTCGCCAGGCCCGTCAGCTCGTCGGTGCGGGCCAGCGCTTTGCTCTCGGCGAGCTGCTGGACCTCGATGAAGGTGAACGCGGCGCGGGCCAGGGCCGTCAGCACCGTGGCCGCGGCGAGCCCGACGGTGATCTTTGGCAGCTGGACCGCGGCGCCGAGGACGAGCAGACCGAGCGCGATCACGGTGAGCACCAGCGGGACCGCGATGACGCCCCAGCCGGACATCTTGGCCGGTGGGTGCCAGCGCGGTCGCTGCCAGGCGGCCAGGGCCGGCATGAGCACCGAGAACAGCCACAGCGTGCTGAGGAGGCCGGGCCCGGGGTCCCTGTCCGTGGTGACGCTGACCAGCAGGAGCGAGTCGGCTATCGCGAAGCCCACCAGCCCGATGCCCAGCAGCCACCACATCCGGCCGGGATGCCAGCCCAGCAGACTGAACACCGTGACGATCAGCAGAATCAGCAGCAGGTCGGCGAGCGGATAGATCAGGTTCACCGTCATCGTCCACGCGCTGTAGCGCGGATACGAGTTCGCCATCGCCACGCCGATGCCGCTGGTCAGCGCGGCCACGCCGAGCAGGCCGACGAGCGCGTCCATCCAGACGCTCGTGTGCAGCCGGAGCACTCTTCTGCGTAGCAGGAGGATGACGGCGACATAGCACGCCGGATAGAAGAGCAGCCAGCCGAGATCGGCCAGCGACGGCCCGAGGTCGTCGTCCTGCCGGCCGGCGACCGCCGCGTTGTAGTAGATCGTCGCGCATCCGTAGCTGACGAGCCCGGTGCCGAGCAGTGCCCAGGGCAGGCGTTCGCCGCGGATCAACACCGCCCGCGACAGGCAGATCAGGCCCGAGCCGAGGGCGACGCCGTAACGCAGCGACCCGGTCTCGTTGCCGATGCGGGGCACGGTGACGAACGCGGAGACGGACAGGTAGACCGTGGCGACGATCAGGACGAGCTGGGCGGCCCGGATCAGACGGAACCGGCGCGGGGGAGGGGGAGAGGCGGTCAACCGGTCATCCCCCCGCAGCGTGGTGGGAGCCTGCGCACGTGCCCGGCATCGTGCCGACGGCCATCGCCCGGTGCCGCGGCGACGACACCCGCGGCACCGGTGGCCGCCTTGCCGGCCGGTTCGCCGAAAAAGATGATCTTTCATGGGTGTGCCGTGGGCGGGCGATGGTGGCGGCTCCCCCTCCGGCCCCTCTCCGGTGCGGCCATGGTGCCGACCCCGCAGGCCCGGTAATCGACCACCGCCGGTGGCGACCGGTCGTGCGGGAGGGACAGGGCTACCTCCGTTGAGGGAAAGGGTACGGACACCCCGGAGGTCCCGCCACTCGGGCCTCATGTGACCATCATGACGGAGGCTTGGCCGGGCATGCCTACATTCTCGTACATCTTGGTCTCTTGTCATTTATATACAAAAATTTGTCGCGATTTGCTGGTGTGGCGTTGGGTTCAGGTGGGGTGACCGTGCGCAGGCGTGGCCGTGTCGTCGACTCATCACGTCAGGGCGGCCCGATCGTGGTCACTGCGGCGGGAGGCGGTCGTCGCGAGACATGATAGGAAAATGTCGGCTATGTCCCGCTTCCCGCGCTGGAGGCGGGGGAGGAGCGCACATGCGGATCGGTCTGCAACTACCGGCTCTTCGAAGTTAAGCGGGTTTGAGGCATCTGCGGGCTCGGCGGGTGGCTGCGCAGCGTGTTCGTAGCCGCTGGTTTTCGGGGTCGCGGTAGCC
>NZ_CDWTMG010000334.1:0-4066 GCF_977945845.1 Frankia sp. CcMO1 | reverse complement strand
TTGTAGCGCAGGGCCAGCTTGCGCAGTTTCCGGAACAGGCTCTTGACCTTCAGGATGCCGATCCCCATGAACATGTTGGTGAAGGCGCCGGGATCGACGAACACGTACGGTTTGCCGGTCTCGCCGGCCACGGCCTCGGCCATGAGCGTCTTGCCGGTGCCGGGCGGGCCCCACAGGAGGATGCCGGACGGCACGTGGCCGCCGCGGGCCTCGATTTCCTCGGGCTTCTCCAGCAGGACGATGTTCTCCTTGACCCGCGCCAGCACGTGGTCCTGGCCCCAGACGTCGGTGAAGCGCCGCTCGATGTCGTCGGGGAAGTAGGTCTCCACGCCGCCCCGCGACAGGAACCAGAACAGGGCGACGAACTGGATCAGGATGAACACGACGGCGAACATCAGCTGGAAGATCAGCGGGAGCGCCTGCACCATGGTCGCCGGCAGTTCGAAGAGGGCGATGACCGGCGAGGTGTCGGTGACCTGGCCGACGACGACCGCGACGACCGCGATCCAGAAGATCCATTTCAGGGCGCGGGCGAGGCGGAACCGGGTCCAGGCGGTGAACCGGCGCTCGGTCCAGGCCGTCGACCGGCCGAAGACCGTCTCCGTCCAGAACCGGTTGTAGCGCACGCTGATCTCGCTGAGCCGGAAGTGCAGCTGCCGGAGCACCTCGATGACGCCGAGCACGAGGATCCAGCGCTGCTCCGCCGCCACCTGTGCCGCGGCGTCCGTCACGCTCCCGGCCGGCTCGATCTCCAGGTACGTGTTCCAGACCAGGAGGTCGAACAGGATGTTGAGGAGGAGCAGAAACTTGACGCGGTCCCACCACGGCAGCGGCTTGCGCGTGCCCCGCAGCTTCCAGGCCGGGATCGGCCGGTATGACCGGGTCGCTCCCGGCGGGCTCGTGTCCTGGGGAGCCGCCGGCTCCGGCGTGGTGGTCGTCATGCGGTCTCCTGGTCGGGGTCCGGTCACGGCTTCTTGACCGTGAGCGAGTTCGTGACCGCGGCGATGCGGTCGCGCTGGGCCTCGAAGCACTTCGTCGAGCAGTGGACGAGGGCGAGGTACACCCGCTCCCGCTTCGGATCGGTCACCACGACCTGGTCGTAGATCTCCTCTCCCGAGCCCGTGTCGTAGCCGTAGACGACGTGGACGCCGGCGGCGGTCCTCGTGCGCAGCTCCTGGTCCCGCAGCAGTCGGAACTTCGGTTCGGGGGCGGCCTGCGCGGCGAGCAGGACCTGCCGCTCCTTGCGGGCGGTCTCCGTCACGGGGAACAGCAGGTTCCGCAGCTCGTCGAACGTCAGGGAGGCGCGGGCCTCCTCCGGCACCCCGGAGGAGTGCAGCAGGACGACGGGCTCGGACGTGCGATCGGCGATCAGGTGGGCCGGGCTGGGTTTGCGCGCGCCGTCGAAGTAGGCGACCCAGGTGCCCTCCGGCAGGCTGGTGTCGGCGTCCTCGGCCGATTCGCCGCCCTGCTTCTGCGTGAGCTCGACGACGTCGGCGCGGTCGATCCGGGTCCAGTTCCACGGCACTTTGATCACGACGTCGCGCTCGCCGCCGGAGATGAACCGGTACTCCGGCGAGCACCCGGTGAGTGCGATCGCGGCGACGGCGACGGCGAGGACCGCCAGAACCGTCCGCGCTCCGCGCCGTGCCGGAACGTGTCGTTCCGCGGGGGCGGTCCTCGGGACCGCGGTGACCTCGGCCGGCTGGGGACTCCGGTGACCTTCCCGCGAGGAAAAGCCGCGCACTCGCACCTCCTCGCCGTTTCGGTCCGACGCACGGCACGTGTGCGCGGCTCTGTCAGCACCTGGTCCGCGACCCGCGCGAACGGGCCAAGGTCTCAATTCGGTATCAGATTTTGCGTAGTGCTTCCAGGGTCCATGCCCGGCGGGCTTTTCGCATCCCTCATGAGCATCGTTCCGGGGCGAATTCACACGCCCGTCACGTAGAGCGCACGCTTCGGGATGGTTGTGTAACGAAGCCGGAGTCTGGCGGTCGACGCTACAGCCGATCCCCCCGGGGTGGCCGAGCGGGGGAGGGCGCACGGCGCGGCGGCCGGCCGGCGAAGCCGAACCGGGCGTATGCGGCGACTTCGTCCTAAAGTTGACCTGCGTCCATTACTCTCCGCAGAGAATTGGTGACGATGTGCAAAACTGCTGGTCCGTGCGGGTTGACGTCCGCACGTCGCAATGGGGACGGTTGTACCTCCGCGTAGCTTCGTCGTGTCGCCATGTAGCGCCGTCCCACTGGAGCCGACGACGCTCTGTGGTGTGCCGTGCTTCCGGCGATGGGAGTCTGAGTCAGTGGTCCGATCCGCACCCAACACCCCGTCCGGCTCCGGCAACGCGGACAGCGGTCGACGAACCTTCGTCGTCGACACCTCGGTTCTCCTCAGCGATCCACGCGCGATGCTGCGATTCGATGAGCACGAGGTCGTCCTGCCGGTCGTCGTCATCACCGAACTGGAGGCCAAGCGCCATCACCCGGAGCTGGGCTTCTTCGCCCGGACCGCACTACGGCTGCTGGACGATCTGCGGATCAGGCACGGACGGCTGGACATGCCGCTCCCCGTCGGCGAGTCCGGCGGGACGCTGCACGTCGAGCTGAATCACGCCGACCCCACCGTCCTGCCGGCCGGGTTCCAGCTCGGCGACAACGACACCCGGATCCTCGCCGTCGCGCGCAGCCTCGCGGCCGACGGCAGGGCCGTGACCCTGGTCAGCAAGGACCTCCCGATGCGGATCAAGGCGTCCGCGGTCGGGCTCCAGGCGGAGGAGTACCGCAGCGGCCTCGTCGTCGACTCCGGCTGGACCGGCATGGCCGAGCTCGACGTCGACGCCGACGAGACGGCGGCTCTCTACGGGGGCGAGACGCTGGAGCTGGAGAAGGCGCACGACCTGCCCTGCCACACCGGGCTCGTGCTCAGCTCACCCCGAGGCTCGGCACTGGCCAGGGTGACCGCGGACAAGCGCGTGAAGTTGGTCCGCGGGGACCGGGACGTGTTCGGCGTCCACGGCCGCAGCGCCGAGCAGCGTATCGCGATCGACCTGTTGCTGGACGCCGATATCGGCATCGTGTCGATGGGCGGGCGGGCCGGCACGGGGAAGTCGGCACTGGCCCTGTGCGCGGGCCTTGAGGCCGTGCTGGAACGACGGCAGCACCGCAAGGTCGTCGTCTTCCGGCCGCTGTACGCCGTCGGCGGCCAGGATCTCGGCTACCTGCCCGGCAACGAGGCCGAGAAGATGAGCCCGTGGGCCCAGGCGGTCTTCGACACGCTCACCGCGCTGGTGTCGCCCGAGGTGGTCGAGGAGGTCCTCGACCGGGGCATGCTCGAGGTGCTCCCGCTGACCCACATCCGTGGCCGGTCGCTCCACGACGCGTTCGTGATCGTGGACGAGGCGCAGTCGCTGGAACGGAACGTGCTGCTGACCGTCCTGTCGCGGATCGGCCAGAACAGCCGGGTGGTGCTCACTCACGACGTCGCCCAGCGGGACAACCTGCGCGTCGGGCGGCACGACGGGGTCGCCGCCGTGATCGAGGCGCTCAAGGGGCACCCGCTGTTCGCGCACGTGACGCTCACCCGGTCCGAGCGGTCCCCGGTGGCCGCGCTGGTGACGGAGATGCTGGAGAGCCTGGACCTCTAGGCCGGGGTTCGCCCCTGTTTTCGGTGTGTGTAAGCGTTTCCACCTTCGGAAATCGCGCCGAATGCAGGGGCAAACCTCCGCACCCGGCGGAGTCACCTTGGGTGATAATTGACTACCGATAGTTGTTTTATTCCACCCAGAGACGAATGTCTGACCTGGGGACTTGTGCCCGAGCCGCGGATTGGACACGGTAGTGCGCCGTGACAACCGGTTCGCGGGCCCACGATACGGAGAGCGTCTGGCAGACGTACCTCGGTCTGGCCCCTGAGCGTGCGGTGGCGACGAGCACTCGCAGCGCACACCCGCACCGCCCCGCGGAGCCCGCTGGCTCCGGTGCGCGTGACGGGGGCCGCCCGGCCCAGGTCGTCTACCCCAAGCGTTCGGAGCTTCGCCGCGCCGAGGCCCGCGGGCGCCGCGGTGCCGACC
>NZ_CDWTMG010000333.1:0-4068 GCF_977945845.1 Frankia sp. CcMO1 | reverse complement strand
ACCCCGGTTAACTTCGAAGACCCGCGATACCGAGGGCGCGGGCGGCGACCTGAATCCGGCCGATCTCCAGGCCCTTCATAATCTGCGCGAATCCGCGGCCTTCCTCGCCGCCGAGCAGCGCATCGACGGGGGCATGGTAGTCATCGAAGGACAGTTCACAGCTTTCGACGCCCTTGTAGCCGAGTTTTGGCAGGTCTTTGGACACGGTGAACCCGTCGCCGGGTTCGACCAGCAGGATGCTGATGCCCTTGTGCCTGGGCTCGGCTTTCGGATCGGTCCTGCACAGCAGCGCGATCAGCTGGGAGCGGCGGGCGTTGGTGATCCACGTCTTCGACCCGTTGACCACGTAGTGCTCACCGGCGCGGCGGGCGCTGGTAGTGAGGGCCTGCAGGTCGGAACCGCCGCCGGGTTCGGTCAACGCCATCGTGGCGCGGATCTCACCGCTGGCCAGTGCGGGCAGATAACGCAGCTTCTGCTGCTCGGTGCCGAAGGTGAGGATGAGCGTGGAGACGACGGTGTGGCCACCCATCGCGCCGGCCAGGCTCATCCAGCCGCGGGCGAGCTGCTCGGTGACCTGGACGTAGCAGGGGGTGGAGACGGCAACCTCGCCGTAGGGTTCCGGAATGGCCAGGCCGAAGATGCCGAGCTTTTTCATCTGCTCGATGAGCTTCTCGGGATAGTCGTTGGCGTGTTCCAGGTCCCGGGCGACCGGGCGGACCTCCCGGTCGACGAAGTCGCGCACGGTGTCGACGATGGCTTGTTCTTCCGCGGTCAGGGTACTCACGCTGGGTCCTCTTTGAATGGGGGGCCGGAGGTCGGCGGAGGTCAGATGACGCCGTCGGCACGGAGCGCGGCGATGGCGGTATCGGTGCGGCCCAGGCTGCGCAGGATGGCGTCGGTGTGTTCGCCGAGGGCGGGAACGGGGTTCATCGCCGGGTCCAGGTCGGTGAGGGTGGCCGGGGGCAGGAGGGCGCCGATGTCGCCGCCGGGGGTGGCGACGGTGCGCCACCGGTCGCGGCCAGTCAAGACGGGGTGGTCGAGGAAGTGGGCGACGGAGTTCAGCCGGGCGTTGGCGATACCGGCTTTGGCCAGCAACGCCAGCACTGTGCCGGTGTCGAGCGTGGCGAATCGGTCCGCGATCACGCCGTTGAGGGCGTCGCGGTGGGCGACGCGCGCGGAGTTGGTCGCGAAGCGGTGGTCCTCGGCCAGGGCCGGGTCGTCGAGCACGATCCGGCAGAAGGCGTGCCATTCGCGTTCGTTCTGGATGGCCAGCAGCACCGTCTGGTCCTCGGCGGTGGTGAACGGGCCGTAGGGGGCGATGGTGGCGTGCTGAGCGCCGACCCGTGCCGGTTGCCGCCCGCCGTACCGGGTGTAGTAGGCCGGTGAACCCATCCACTCGGCGAGGGCCTCGAACAACGATACCTCGACCGCGGAGACCGCCCCCGTGGTGGCGCGCCGGTAGAGGGCAGTGAGGACGCCGGTGTAGGCGTACATGCCGGCGGCGATGTCGGCGACCGAGATCCCGGCCTTCGCCATCTGGTCCGGGCTACCGGTCAGCGACACGAGGCCGGTCTCGCACTGCACGAGCAGGTCGTAGGCTTTCCGGTCGGCCCAGGGCCCGTCGGTGCCGTAGCCGGAGATCGTGCAGGGGATCACCCGAGGGTGCCGGTCGGCCAGGGACGAGGCGTCGAGGCCGAGGCGAGCGGCGGCGCCGGGGCCGAGGTTCTGCACCAGCACGTCGGCCTCGGCCAGCAGCTCCTCCAGAACCGCGCGCCCCTCGGTGGTCTTCACGTCCAGGGTGAGGGATTCCTTGGAGCGGTTGAGCCACACGAAGTAGCTCGACTGGCCGTGCACCGACACGTCGTAGCGGCGGGCGAAGTCGCCGCCGTCGGGCCGTTCGATCTTGATGACCCGCGCGCCGAAATCAGCCAGCTGGCGGGTGGCGAACGGGGCCGCGACGGCCTGCTCCAGGCTGACCACGGTCACCCCGGCCAACGGCAGCGGGACGTGCGGCGAGGGGGATCGCTGCGAGGAGGATCGCGGCGCGGCGCCCGGCGTCGCGCCCGACTCGGGGCGGTGCTGCTGGTGCTCGGTTATGTGGTGCTCGGTCACGTCAGGCCGCTCCTTTGGCCAGGCAGGTGGTCTGCCAGCAGCGTCGCGGCACGCGCCCAGTCCAGTCCGGTCAGCAGCGCGGGAACGTCGGGGCCACAGTCGGCGATCTTGGCGCGCAGGTCCTGATCCGAAGGTGGCCGCCCGGGCGACCCGGGTGGCAGCCGCTGGCTCACCGAGTACCGGGCGCCACCGCTGAGGGTGAGCGTGATGTCGATGCGGCCGGAGAGCAGCCCGTCACCGCCGGGGGTCTCGGTGACGGCTACGAGCTGGAGCAGGCGCTGGGCTTCGAGTCGGGTCACGGCGAGGTCGGTGAAGCTCCCGAAGCCGGGATGAGGGTCCAGCAGCGCGGCGGCGATGGCATATTCCAGGCTGAACTTCCCCTGCAGCCCGGTGCGGGGCCGATGGTGGATCAGCGGCTGTACTGCGCCCGCGGGTGTGCTCACCTCGATCGCGGTGATGCCCGAGGCGACGGCGTCGGCAGGCAGGTGCTCGCGCAGCGCGCTGATCGGGCGTTGCAGTGCGTAGCAGCAGGGAAAAATCTTGATCGCCAGCCCGCCGGGCACCGCCGGGCCGGTCACGTCGATGCGGTCCGGGTCGCCGCCGACCAGTCGTAGCCATGCGTCCAGCGCGGTCGGATCCGCGGTAGCGCCGACGGCGGCCAGCCTCGCCGCCCGAACTCCCGCGTCGGCGGCGAAGCCGACCTGCAGGGACTTGCCGGCGGAACCGAATGCCCGCTGCACCCCGCCGGCCGCGGGAACCGAGAGCGCGATCGCCGTGGCGATCTGCTCGGTCGACAGGCCCAGCGCCACCGACGCGGACACGGCGGCGGCCGGCGCCCCGGCCGTACAGGTGGCGTGCCAGCCGCCGGCATAGTGCGACCAGCCCAGCCCAGCGCCGCCCCGAGCCGCGCCATCATCCCGGCTCCCGCCAGGTAGGCGCGGGCGTCCCCGCCGACGGCCAGCGTCGCGGGGACGCACACCACGCTGATGTGGGTGGTGGACTCCAGGTGCAGGTCGTCGAAATCCAGGACGTGCCCGACCGCCGCCCAGCGCGCCGCGTCCGGCAACCCGGCCGACAGCGCCACCAGATCGTCCTGCCGGGCGGCGAGCGTGACAGCCATCGTGTCGAGCAGTGAGCGCTGCGCCAGGTCGAGGTCCGCGGCACTCGGCACATAGTCGTGCGCCCACCGGGCCAACGTCTCGGCGGTCGATTCCATCCACAACTCCCGACTCTCGCCAGCGCGGGGCCACACCTGGATCGCCCGTGTTTCACACCTGGGTCGCCCGCGCCTGGGTCGCCCGTGCCCGCAGCGCACCTGCCCGCCCGAAAGATAATGTATGGCCAATAGTGATCGGTAACAGGCAGTGGGGACAGGCAGGGAGGAGCCGAGCGGTGGGCGGCGGCAGGTCGACGGCGGGGGCTGCCAGCCCGCTCGTCCCGGCGCAGGGTCCGTACTTCGAGTACCTGGCGGTCGGGCACGTGTTCGACGCCGCGCCGTCGGTCACGTTGAGCAGCGGGCACGCGGCGATGCACCAGGCGATCGTGGGCGATCGGCTGCGGCTGCCCCTGGACGACGGCTTGGCTCGCGCTGTGGCCGGGCGGTGGCCGGTTGCTCATCCCGCGTTGGTGTGGGATATCGCGATCGGGCAGTCGACGCTGGCGACGCAGCACGTGCGGGCCAACCTGTTCTACCGGGGTTTCGTGTTCCGCCGGTTCCCGGCGATCGCCGACACGTTGTCCACCACCACGGAGGTCGTCGGGTTGCGGCAGAACCGGCCCAGGCCGGGGCGCCGTCCGACCGGGCTGGCGGTCCTGCGGGTCCGTACGGTGGATCAGCAGCTGCGACCGGTGCTGGATTTCTGGCGCTGCGCGATGCTGCCCCTGGCCGACCCTGACGCGGACACCGGTCACCACGATGACCTCGACGAGGTCGGTGTACACCCCTCTCCGGCGGAC
>NZ_CDWTMG010000332.1:0-4077 GCF_977945845.1 Frankia sp. CcMO1 | reverse complement strand
GAAGACAAGCCTAGAGGTGTCGGGGGTCGTCTTCGGCGCGCTCGGCGGAGGTCATCGCCGGGCTCGGCGAGGTCGTCGTCTCCCACGACAACTGCCCGCATCAGTCGATCATCTGCGGGCGGGAGGACAGCGTGCGCACCGCGCTGGACCGGCTGCGCCGCGACGGCGTGCTGGGCCAGATCCTGCCGTTCCGGTCGGGGTTCCACTCCCCGTTTCTCGAGCCGTACCTGGACCCGATGCGGGCGCGGCTCGCCCTCACCGCGTTCGTCGAGGCGAGCGTGCCGATCTGGTCGGCGACCACGGTGGCGCCCTACCCGAGCGACCACGACGCCATCCGCGCGCTCGCTCTTCGGCACCTGGTCGAACCGGTTCGCTTCCGCCAGCTCGTCGAGCGGCTGCGCGAGCGCGGGGTGCGTGCCTTCATCCAGGTCGGAGTGGGCAGCGTCGCGGGATTCATCGACGACACCCTGCCCGGCAACGACCATCTCTCGTTGGTCACGAATACCGTGAAGCGCCCCGGGCTGGACCAGCTGCGGCGGGTCGCGGCGGCGATGTGGGCGGAAGGCGCCGCGCCCCGGATGGACCTGCTGCCCTGCCGGTCGCGACCCGCGCCGGCGGTGCCGCCGCCCCCCGGGGGGGCCAACGGACTGCACCGCGTCGGTGCCCCGGTGCGGTTGAGCCTCGGCACCCCCCTGATCCGCCTCGGCGGCGGAGCCGGCGACCTGCTCAACCCGGGCAGTGCTGATCGGACCCACCGGAATCCGCCGGCCTGGGCCGGGGGTGACGTGCCGACGCATCCGGTGATCGCCGAGCTGCGGGCCGCGCTCGCCGAGGCGGACGCGGTGATGTCCACCGTGGTCGACCGCTGGTCGCATGGGGCGACATCGGCTCGGGTCCCCCCGCCCGGACCGGGGGGCGGGGCAATCCCGGGCGCTGCGACCCCGGGCGCAGGTCGGACGTCCGCGGTGGGCCGGGTACCCGTGCCCCGTGACAGTCCCGAACCCGGGCCGCGGATGTTCCGGCGACGGCTGTCGCTGGCGTCGATGCCGCACATCGTCGACCACTGCTTCTACCGTCAGCCGCCGGGCTGGGCGGACATGTCCGATCTGTTCCCGGTCGTGCCGATGACCGAGGTCCTCGAGCTCATGATCGGCGAGGCCGCCGCGCTGCTGCCGGGCCGGGTGCCGGTCGGTGTCCGAGACGTTCGGGCGTTGCGCTGGCTCGCGATCGAGCCGGCGGTGGAGGTGTCCATTGCGCTCGCCCCCGCAGGGCCGGACGCGGTGCGGGTGACCGTGGACGGCTACGCCCGCGGCACGGTGCTGTTCGCGGCGGACCACCTGCCGTCGCCCGGGCCGACCGCGATCACCGCCGATCTGTCGGTGGGCCGGACGGGCCCGACGCTGCCCGCCGAGCGGCCCCCGCGGCATCATGGCAGGGATCTCTACGGGGCCCGGTTCCTCTTCCACGGTCCCGGCTACCAGGGCATCCATCGGATCGAGGCGATCGCCCCGACCGGTATCCGGGGGCGTCTGCGGGTGCCGTCGGCGTCCGGCGCCCTGCTCGACAACGTGGGCCAGCTCTTCGGCTACTGGGCGATGGAGCATCTGTCCGACGACTCCCTCCTGCTCCCGCAGTCCCTGGCCGACGTGCGGTTCCACGGCCCGGTGCCGGTAGAGGGCGACCTGGTGGACTGCGTCGTACGGATCCGTCAGGTGGCCGAGCGCACGGTGACCGCGGACATGGAGGTGCGGCGGGCTGACGGGCGTGTCTGGGCGGTCATCACCGGGTGGACCGACCGCCGGTTCGCCAACGACGACGTGCTCTGGGCGATGGTGCGTGCGCCGGAGCTGAACACCGTGGCGCAGCCCTCCGGTGAGGGCTGGGTGGTCGCCGTGGACCGCTGGCCCGATGCGGCTTCGCGGGAACTGATCGTGCGCCACTACGCTGATGCCGCCGAGCGTGCCCGGCTCGCCGCGCTTAACCCCAGGGCGGCGCGTGGCCGGCTGTTGGGACGGATCGCCGTCCAGGACGCAGTCCGGCGATGGCTGTGGGAGCGGGGAGCGGGGCCCGTCTGGGGGATCGAGATCGGGATCCGTAACGACGACGTGGGTGCCCCGGTCATCACCTCCCTGCCGGCGCGGCCGGGTGTCCCCGCGCTCGACCCCCCGTGGGTGTCGCTCGCCCACAAGCCGGAGCTCGCCGTGGCCCTGGTCGCCGCGGACGGGGAGGTCGGTATCGATCTTGAGCAGATCGTGTCCCGCGCCGCCGGGGTCGAGAAGGCGGCCTTGGCGCCCAGCGAACTGCGCCTGCTCGACCGGGTCGCCGGCATCGATTCTCACCGGCGGGCCGTGTGGTTCACCCGGTTGTGGGCGGCGAAAGAGGCGGCGGCGAAGGCCGACGGAACGGGCCTCGCCGGCCGTCCACGCCGGTTCGTCGTGGACGGCCCTCATTCCCTGGGGACGGCCCAGTTCCCGGGAAGGGATGGGCTCGCATCCTCCCGGGCGGGGGGCACCCCGCCCGATCTGGTCCGGGTCACCGTCTACGGGGATGGTCCCGACGGGTCGGTGCCGGAGCGGACCCGGTGGGTGGCGTTGCGTACGGTGGACGCCGCCGGCCGGATTCAGCCGGAACCGACCGGCCCGGTGCCCCGCGAGGGCGGGGCACCGCCGCCGCAGCGCCAGGACGCTGTGGGCGATGGCGTCTCCGCCGGAAGAGTCGATGTCGCTACCGTCAATTACATAGTCGCCTGGACCTCTCCCGAGGTCGAGGCGCATGGTCTCCAGAGCCAGAAGGAGTGTTGATGATGTCTGCGCAGAGCACGACGAGGCAGGGTCCTCCCGGCCCGGAACCGGACGACCGCACCGGCGCTGTCACACGGGCCGAGGCCGAGGCCCGGATCCTCGGCGAGGTCACGGAGCTCCTGCGGGAGGTGATCGGGGAGGAATACGTCGTGGACATGGAGATCACGATGGCCACCTCGTTCAATCAGGATCTCGAGCTGGAGAGCATCGAGTTCGTGGCGCTGGCCGACCGGCTGCGTGAGCGATACGGCGAGGCGGTGGACTTCGTCGGCTTCCTTGCCGACATGGACGTCGACCAGGTGATCAACATGCGGGTCGGCGAGGTCGTCCGCTTCATCGTCGACAGCCTCCCGACGCTGGCGCCGGCGGGATCGGCCTGAAGGCCCGTGGCTGAGGTCATCGCGAACGGGATCCGGCTGCATGTGCAGCGACTGGCGCCCAGGGGCGGAGCGTCCACGGACTCGCCGGTCGTCGTGATGGTGCACGGCATGGTGATGGACAACATCTCCAGCTTCTACTTCACGCTGGGCAACTGCCTCGCTGATGCCGGCTGCGACGTCATCTGCTACGACCTGCGCGGCCATGGGCGCAGCGAGCGGACCCGCAGCGGCTACGGGCTGGCGGACTCGATGGCAGACCTGCTCGGGCTGCTCGACGAGCTCGGGGTGGACCGCCCGGTGCACCTGGTGGGTAACAGTTACGGCGCCACGATGGCGCTGGCTTTCGGGCTGGAGTTCACCTCCCGGGTGGCGAGCCTGACGCTGATCGAGCCGCCGTTCCTGATCGAGGGTCTCGGCGAGGAGATGGCCCGATCGCTGACCCAGATCCTCGTCGCGATGAGCGACGAGGAGGTCCAGGAGTGGCTGGACAACGGCGCCGGGCGCGTGGCCAGTCACGCCACCCGGGCCGCGCAGCGGCTGCTGTAGGAGACGACGATCGCCACCGACATGCTGGCGACTCCGCCGTTCTCCACCGAGGCGCTGGCCGCGCTGAACGTCCCGGTGCTCGCGGTGTACGGGGAGAACTCCGACATCATCGGGCAGGCTGCGAGCCTGGCCGCGCTGGTGCCCGATTGCACCCTGATCGTCCTGGAGTACCACACGCACATGGTGCTACGGGAGGCCGCGCACTACCTGCGGGACCTGCTGCGGTGGTGGTTGTTCCGCAGCCAGACGACGCCGCCGCCCTACGTGCGCGCGAACGGCCGGCGCTTCGCCACCCCGGACTGGGGGACGCAGCGGGTGCCGCCGCCCGATCTCAACGCCGAGCGCCGGTC
>NZ_CDWTMG010000331.1:0-4129 GCF_977945845.1 Frankia sp. CcMO1 | reverse complement strand
TAGGGCGTGGAAGTATGAACCGCCCCAAGATTCGTCCGCAGCGATTTCTGGCCATGCGTAACCTTTGTCGCGTCGCTGGTAGCCTGATCCAAGTAGCTGGCCGCTGGAGATGTTGACCATGCCGACTTACATGGCTTACTGACTACAGTAGACAAACTCAACATGATACCGCCCCCCACAGGGCGTGCGTTTCTTTTTTCTTATATTTCCGAGACGCAAGGCGATGAATTTGATTCAGACCGACAGGTGGGCGTTCATGGCTCGGGCCTTCTCGGCAAGCTCAGGCAGTTCCGCGACAGTGACGCCGGCTTGGGTGAGGAGTTCGTAGCCTTGGCAGTCAGCGACGAAGAGGCTGGGTTCGCGCCAGGCGATGACCACCCGTGGGATTTTTGCTTCCAGGATGAGCTGGGTGCAGGTGCGTGGCCGGGACTTACGCTGCGAGCAGGGTTCGAGGGTGCTGTAGATCGTCGCGGTGGCGAGCCGCGGGTCGTCGGGGGCGATCTTCACGAGGGCGGATTCCTCAGCGTGCACCGCGTCGTCGACCTCACGGGAGAAACCGAAGGCGATCTCCTCGTTGTTCTCGTCGACGATGACAGCGCCGACCGAGTAAGCGCCGGTGGCGGGCGGGCAGCGGTGGGCGAATTCGATGGCCCGGGTCATCCAACGGTGGTCGTCGAGCTGGGGCATGGAGCAACTCGTCCTTCCCTGGGGCCAGTCCCTGGTGGAGGCGGACCGGATGGCCGGTGGCGGGATGGTAGTCAGACGGTGATGGCCGTGGGGACCTGGTCCATCCCCTGGCGGAACTCGCGTACCTGGGGGACAGTCTGCCATCCGGCGACGGCGTCACGCAGTGACCGCAGACTGGTCATGATGCGTCCGGAGTGCGTGCTGGCGCCGACCGTGAGTGCGTCGAGACCGAGTATCGCGGCTTGCTCGGGTTCGCGTGCTCCTGCGTGCGCGAGGGCTTCGCGGGCGAGGTAGACACCGCGGTCGCGGTGGAACGCGGAGGGGAGACCGTCGATCGCGGTCCGGAATCCGGTGGCTGCGGCCGGATAGTCACCGAGGGCGGCCAACAAGGCGTAGAGGAGGCGGGGGCCATCTCCCCACCGGCCAGGGCTGGGGCCGGTGACGGGGCGGCATCCAATGAAAAGCCCCCCGGCTGTAGCAGGGGGGCGAGCGCAGACCTACACCGCCCAAGAGGGGACGGTTCAGACTGTCTTTCGGTCATATCCCATCGATCGGGGACGGTGGCGGCTATCGGCTTTTGTAGATGTCGTGAGTCCCAATCCGCAACCAGCGCACATGAGAGCCGTCCCGGCCTGGGACGGGGTCCCCGTACTCCCACAGCGCCCGGCCGTCCTTCGCCCAGCGCAGCTCGAACACGCCCGGCTCCGAGCGGAAGCCCTTCACCCCGAGGCTCGGGTGGAACTGGCCCGGCTCCAAGCCCTCGCGGAACAGCACGACCGCGCGGCGGAACGCTCGCCGCTGCTCGGGAGTCAGCCGCGCGTACTCCGCCACGAAGCGGGCCACCTGCTCGTACGCGGGCACGCCGTCACGATAGTGCGTCGATCATTCCGAGCTCACGGGAGGTACGCGGCTCATCAGCTTGCCTTCGGGTGCTCCTCGACGGCCAACTGGTCCAGCTCGTCCAGAAGGGCATCGAACGCAGCGTCGGACAGGCAGAAGACGGTGCGACCCGCCTCGACATCCTCGTGGGCCTCGTCGATCGCGCGCTTGGTGTCGGGGTCGGGTTCATCAACCCACTCGTGGGGCTCAGGGTAGGGCTGCGCCGTCGCGTCCATGGCCAGCCTCCGCATCGGTGCGCATCGTGTCGACCCAACCTTAGCTTCGTCCCTGATGGCTTGCGGCGGCAGCCTGGGCGAGCCTCAGGGCTGACGGACCCAAGCTGACACGGCCGATGTGCCTGCGGCTTGTTGGCACGCGAAGGCTGGGCGCGGCAGCATCCGTTCACATCAGCCATCGGAGTGGTGCCCGCTGCGCGGCAGGAGTCGCGCCCCACGTTGACCGTCTCGTGGCCCCTCATTCAAACCCGAGGATGGGACGTCTGCCTGATCACCACACCGGCGGCCGTGGCATTCATCAACATACCAGCACTTGAAGAACAGACCGGTCATCCTGTGAAGAGCGTCTACCGCCAGCCAGGCGAGTCACGATCGAACTCGTTCCCCCAGGCAGACACGATCATCGTCGCCCCGGCGACCTACAATACGATCAACAAATGGGCTGCCGGTACCAGCGACAACTACGCCCTTGGTGTCCTGGCCGAGGTATTCGGATTGGGTATCCCGGTCATCGTCCTGCCGTTCGTCAACTCGGCTCTGGCCGCGCACTTCGCCTTCCAGCGCAGCGTCACTGAGCTGAGGAAGGCCGGAGCCCACATCCTCATGGGACCGGGGGCCTGGCAGCCGCACGAGCCCCACACCGGCGGCCAGCACTTGGACACGTTTCCGTGGGGACTCGCACTCGACGAAGCGGATTATAGGACCGCGGGGAGCTGACCGTCCTGGACCAGTCCCAATGCCACTGACGCTATTTGGATCTTGGCTGGCGCCGGGGTGTCGGTTCCGGTAGTTCTGCCTGGTTAGCAGCATGATCAGGGGTGTGGCGGACACTGGGGCGGTGGCGGCCGGCCGGCTGACGGACTGGGTCTCGCTGGGGGTCCTGACGTCGTTCGTGCCGCGTGACGCGGTCGACGAGGCGATCGAAGCGACCGGAAAGGGCGCCAGGCGCAGCGACGCGACGATCCCGCCGCACGTGGTGGCCTACTTCGTGATGGCGTTGGCGCTGTTCGCGGACGACGACTACGAGGCGGTCGCACGCCGGCTGGCCGGGACGCTCGACGACTTCGACGTCACCTCGCCGAAGTGGGAACCGACGACGGGCGGGCTGACCAGGGCCCGCCAGCGGCTCGGCCCGGCGCCGCTGGCGGAACTGTTCTGCCAGGTCGCGGCGCCGGTCGCGGACCTGGACACCCTCGGGGCGTTCCTCGGGGCGTGGCGGCTGATGAGCATCGATGGGCTGGAGTAGGACGCGCCCGCGTCCAAGGAGAACATCGCCGCGTTCGGCCTGCCAGCAGGCCGTGACGACGCGCCGGGGGCGCTGCCGAAGGTCCGCGCGGTGACCGTGTCCGAGTGCGCCTCGCACGCGGTGGTCCTCGCCGAACTCGGCCCGGCTGGCGGAACGAAGGCCGCCAGCGAGCAGGCCCTCGCCCGAAGCCTCTACCCACGGCTGGAGTCCGACTGGCTGCTGCTCGCCGACCGGAACTTCTCCTCCTGGGGGAGGACTGGCGCACGGCCGCGGACACCGGTGCGGCGCTGCTGTGGCGGGTCAAGGCCACCCTGCGCCTGCCCCCGCTGAAGGCGCTACCCGACGGTTCCTACCTGACCGTCCTGATCAACCCGAAGATCACCGGGAAGGCGCGTGACGCGCTGCTCACCGCCGCCCGCGCCGGCACGCCGCTGGACCCGGTGAAGGCCCGCTACGCCCGCCTCGTCGAGTACGACGTCCCCGACCGGAAAGACGACGGGAAACACGAGATCATCGCCCTGATCACCACCATCCTCGACCCACGGGAGGCGACGGCGACCGCCCTGGCCGGGGGTTATCACCACAGATGGGAACAGGAAACCGGCAACGACCAGCTCAAGACCTACCTGCGCGGCCCCGGCAGGGTCCTGCGCTCCAAGCACCCCGACACCGTCTACCAGGAGATCTGGGGCTACCTGCTCACCCACCACGCGATCGCCACCCTGACCTGCCAGGCCGCGACCGCCGCCGGGATCGACCCCGACCGGATCAAGTTCAAACGCACCGTAAGGATCATCCGCGACCGGGTCGTCACCGACCCGACTTTTCCCCCTGACCACCATCACCGCACCATGCGGCTACTCGCCGCCGACATCACCCAGCCGGACACGCTCAACACCCGCCGCGAACGTACCTACCCCCGCGTGGTCCGCCGTGCCCGGCACAACCAGTACCCCGTCAAGAAACCCGGCCAGTGCGGCACCCACCACGACGCTCCACCCCACGATCAGGCTCGCTAAGGGGACGTAATGAAGTAACGAATACGTGATCGAGAGCATCATCGCAGGTCACAGGCCTGTGG
>NZ_CDWTMG010000330.1:3612-4371 GCF_977945845.1 Frankia sp. CcMO1 | reverse complement strand
CGTCCCGGCGCTGGCGACGCCGGACAGACTCCTGGGCTTCGGCGTCGCCCCGGCTCCCGTGGCACTCGGCAGGCCGCTACCCAACCCGCTGCCTTGACGGGTGGGGCCCAGGGAGGACGGCTGGCTGGCGCCCGTCCCGCCGAGCGAGCCCGGGAACCGGGACACCGGGGAGGCGATGCCGGAGGACCGGCGCCCGGGAGCGTTGCTGCCGCCGAGCCCGCTCCCGATCGGGCCGAGCGGTCCGCCCGGGACACCGCCCGCGCCACCCGAGGGGGTCCCAGCACCGGTTGGCGTCGGAACGGATGCCAGACGTGTCGGGCTGAGGCCGCTCCCACCCGGCGGGGAACCGGATCCGGGAACGCTCCCCAGTGGCGTGGCAGGCACGGTCGACAGCGACGGGACCTTCGGACTGTCGCCGGTCGGGGAGAGGCTGCCGGAGCCCAGCCGGTTCGGTGATCCGACGGGCCCTCCGGAGCCTGCGCCGATCGGTTCAGCACCGCTACGGGTGGGCGGCGTGAGGGCCGGAGTGGACCGTGAAGGACTGCCGCCGCTGCCGGCACCGACCGGAATCCCGTTCGCCGATCGCTGCGGCACGGCGCCTGGCGTGGTGAGCGAGGGGCTGGAGAGCGGCGCCCGGCTGACTGAGGGGTTGCCGGGCGGCTGGCTGGTCGTGTTCCGGATTGGCGTCGTCGTCGGGATGGTCGAGCCGGGCGTGGTCGTGCCCCGCGTCGTCGTTCCGGGCATGGTCGCGCCGGGCGT
>NZ_CDWTMG010000330.1:0-3385 GCF_977945845.1 Frankia sp. CcMO1 | reverse complement strand
GGTCGTGCCCCGCGTCGTCGTTCCGGGCGTGGTCGAGCCGGCGGATCTCGGCGGGTTGGTGGTCGGCGGGTTGCCAATCGGCGGGCGGGTGATCGGTGGGTTGCCGATCGGCGGGCTGCTGACCGGCGGGTTGCTGACCGGCGAGTTGCCGCCCGTCCCGCCGGTAGCGGGGTTGTCGAGCGAGTTCCCGGTCTGCACATTGCCGGCGTCCTCGACGTACCTGTTCGCCAGTTGCTGCATGACCTGGCGCATGTCCTCGGTCATCCACTGGACTAGCTGGTTGCCCCATTGCGGGGTCTGGCTGATGGCGACCAACTGGCCCCCGCCGCTACCGGCGGCGATCAGCGGGGCCCCGAGCCGCAGCGCCTCATTGGCGTAGTAGTTGTCGATCTCCCGGATCATCTGCTGCGCTTGGTCGAGGGCATTGCCTGCGTCCGTCAGCACCCAACTCAGGTCACCCCGCCCGGACGGCTGCCCGGTGAGCACGTTGTACTGATCGACGATCGCGGTGTGCAGCTTCTGCAGGGCCCCCATGAAGGCCGTGGCCGTGGCGCCCGTCCAGTGGTCGGCCAGCGCCATGCTGATCTCTGGTAGCGCGTTGGCGACGTCGAGCAGCGCTTGGGCGGCGTCCGCGGCGTACTGCGCACCGTCGATGAGCGATTGCGGGCTCGCGACCTGGGCTTGGGCATTGGCGAAGTTGGCAGCACCGGTGTCCGCAGCGCCGAGGATGGCCATCTCGATCTCGCGCCAGGAGGCATTGCTGTAGTCGTGCGACGACCCGGCATCGAACATCTTCGCGCCGCGGGTGGCGTCGTATTTCTGGCTGTCCTTCTCCTTCTGCCCCGCCATCCCGCCGAGGACCTCCCGCAACGCCCTGCCCGGCACCCCCGAGCCCGGTGAGTTGCCGGGCCGCCGACTGCTGGGCACAACCAACCGGACGGGGTCCCGCCCGGACAGCGCCGCCGACCATCGCGCCACTGTGGTGACGCTGCCGGCCGCTCGCGGTCACGCCGCTGGAGGCGTCGGTTGGGTAGTGCGTCTCAACGAGTCACGGAGAACGTGTAGCTGGCGTAGCGAGGCCGCTCGCTACCGGCGTCCTCCCAGGTGAACGCCGCGCGACCGACATGTTCCAGACGGATCCGGGTGTCCGCCATGACGGCGAAACCCGCCCGGCGCACCCGTTCGGAGAAGGCGAAGTCCTCCGCGAGGTACCAATGCCCGTCGTCGTCCGGGACGACCATCGGCCAGAAGTACGGCGTGAACCCGCCGCCGAAGCGCGCGTTGCAGTATGGCAGTTGCTCCTGTTCCCGGATCGCCTCGTACACCTGCCGGTGGGTCAGCAGGAAACCGCCCGCCGCGTAGAGAATCTCGATCAAGCCACCGTCGCGGCCGAACACGAGCTGATCGGTCTCCGGCAACAGGTGGCTTGCCAACGCGCGATGGCCCTTCTGCGGGTAGATCGCGGAGATCACCGGCAGCCGGTGACGACGCAGCAGTTCGACATCCTCAGCCCGAAAGCCGACGTCCGAGTCGATCCACATGATCTCGTCGTAGCCGGCGTCGAGTGCGTCGCTGGCCATCTTGCTGCGCGCGTAGTCGATTGCCGTCTGGCCGACGACCTGCCACACCGTGTAGCCGCGGGCCTGCAACTCAGCAAGACCTGCGGCGCACTCCTCCTCAACATGAGTGCGCACGGGAACGAGGACGACGCATCGTGACGGGTCCGGCGCTTCGCCCGGGGCCACCGCCTCGTGGGGAGTGACGCCGTCCAGCTCCGCGGCGTCCGCCAGCTCGTCGCGTCGCCGCGTCACCATCCCGCCCACGACCATCGGTCCCGCTTCAAGCCAACCGGGATCCGCGTCCGCTCGCGTCGGACCGCCCGCACCGGGAGGGGGACAGTGCCACGGTGCGGGCGGTCCGCGCGTCGGGAGCCGTCGCTCCCGACCGTACGACGGGGCGACTCACCCGTCGTCACGCCATGCCGGGCACATCGCCACGACCGTGCCCGGCTGCGAAACCCATGCGTCACACACTCTCGTCCACCGACCGATCCGCTCCGGCGTCGGGGCCTGGATCCAACGGCATCAGAACGGACATCGGGTTACTGCCCATGATCAGCCCAGCCGGGTCGATCCGATGCCACCTCGGCTGCCCGCCATCCGCCGCCGAATGGCTCGTCTCGATCCAGGACGGCTGGTGGTCGGGCATGTCCCCGCCGTGCGACCCGTTGCCCCACCAGGGCGGCGGCGACCAGTCCGCGCCGGGGTGCCAGCCCACGTCGGCCGCCCCCGACCCGTGACCGCCCTGATGCCGGCCCTGGTGCTGGTGCTGGCCCTGGTGCTGGCCCTGGTGCGAGTGGTCTCCGGAAGGGTCGACGCGGGTGGTCGGGTGCCCGTCGTTGTAGCCGCCGCCCGTCGTCGTTCCGGAATCGGACCGCCACCCGTCTCCCATGCGATGATTCCCGCCCGAGACGTCGTCGTCGCTCGAGAAGTCCGCGCCCTCCAGATTCGCGCCGGCGAGATTGGCACCCTGGAGATTCGCCCCCTGCAAGTGAGCGCCCTTGAGATTCACCCCGTGCAGGTCTGCCTTTTCCAGGTTGGCGTCGCGGAAGTTGACACCCTCGAGGTTGCCGCGGGTCGGGTGACCGCCGGTGCCACCCTGGGTGCCGCCGGTCGTGCCGCCACCCGTCCCACCGCCACCACCGGTCACGCCACCGCCCGACGAGTGACCGTTGCCGGAGCCCGTGCCGCCACCGCCCGTGCCCGTTCCGCCGCCGGATTCACCACCAGCGCCAGAGCCCGTTCCAGCACCACCGACGCCACCGCCGCCGCTCCCAGTCCCCGTGTCCCCGCCCCCGGATCCGGTACCAGTGCCAGTGCCAGTGCCAGTGCCACCACCTGTACTGCCGCCCGTCCCGGAACCCGTTCCGCCGCCGGTATGACCACCGCCGCCGCTCCCAGTCCCCGTGTCCCCGCCCCCGGATCCGGTACCAGTGCCAGTGCCAGTGCCACCACCTGTACTGCCGCCCGTCCCGGAACCCGTTCCGCCGCCGGTATGACCACCGCCGCCGGATCCGCTCTCCCCATCGGTCGTGCGCCAGCCGTCACCTGCCGACGGCTGCTGGCTCGCGGGCAGGTCGTCGTCGCTGGAGAAGTCCGCCCCCTCCAAATTCGCGCCGGCGAGATTTGCGCCCTTGAGGTTCGCTCCCTGAAGGTGCGCTCCCTGGAGGTCGGTGCCGTGGAGATCGGCGTTCTGTAGATTCGCATCGTGCAGGTTGGCGCCTTGCAAGCCGCCGGGCTTGGCGGATCCTGCGCCTTCAGAACTTCCGGACCCACCGGCCCCCTGGCCGCCATCAGCCGTGGTCCCGCCACCGCCTGTGGTCCCG
>NZ_CDWTMG010000329.1:0-4158 GCF_977945845.1 Frankia sp. CcMO1 | reverse complement strand
ATAAGAGACAGGGCCCGCGCCGCACGCAGGGCCCGCAGCAGGAGGCTGCCGCGCCCGGTCTCCTGGTCGATCTGCCAGATGCGCGGCAGCAGGGCGCGAAGGCCGGTGTCGCCGGGGTCGCCGGCAGTGATGCCCTGGACGAGGGCAGCGACCAGGGTCGCGGCCGGCTCGGGGCCGAAGCGCCGCTCGACGAACTCGTGCACTGTCTCGTCCGGCCCGGGCGGACGGCGCCCGAACAGAGGCTCGGCGAGGATCCTCGCCTTCGCCCGGGCCGACAGGATCTTCGTCCGTGCCGCGGCGGGCACCGACCGGGGAACCTCGTGCAGCGCGCCGTCGAGCCAGATCCTGGTCGTGCGGGCCACCGACGGCTCGACCCGCCCGGCGATGCCCAGCTCCTCCAGGATCGTCCACGTCTCGGCGTCGGAGGCCATCAGCGCGGTGGCGCCGTGCTCGAAGGTGTACCCGCCCGTGACGGTCGTGGCGATCTGGCCGCCGGGGCGGTCGTCGGCTTCCACGACCGTGACACGTCGGTGGGGATCGGCCGTGAGGACGGCGTGGGCCAGGGTCAGCCCCGCCAGGCCCGCGCCGACCACCAGCACGTCGGAGGTCTCGTACACGTCAGGCATAGCGCGCTCCCGTTGGGTCGCCCGCCGGGTTGACGACCCGGCGGCAGGCCGCGTTCTCGCAACCCGGACAGGGCATGGGGTAGTGCGGGGAGCTGACCTCCCCGCTCTTGAGGTGATCGCTGACGACGGCGCCGAGCGCGCTCGTGAAATCCGGCCGGTCGTTCGGTGCGGGTGCGCGGTGGAAGCGCGTGATGCCGGACCGGTACGCCGTCCTGGCCAGCTCGATGTCCAGCTCCGACAGCGTCTCGATGTGGTCGTTGGTGAAGGTGACACCGACCACGAGTACGTTCTCGACGCCGCGCGTGCCCAGCTTCTCGACGACGCCGACCGTGCTGGGCCCCTGCCAGGAGACCGGGCCGACCTTGGACTGGTAGCTCAGCAGGTACGGGTTGGGAATCCGGAGTCGGTCGAGCACGGCCTGCACGGTGGCCCCCACCTGCTGCGGGTAGGGGTCGCCGCGGGCGATCACCGCGCTCGGCAGCGAATGCGCACTGAACAACAGGAACACCGAGTCTCGCTGCTCGGGATCGAACCCGGCGAGGCCGTCCCGGACGGTACCGGCGAGGGCGTCCAGATACGCGGGGTGGTCATGCCACCTGTCGATGACCGACCACTCGAACGCGGCCCCGAGTCCCTGGCGTTCCACGGCCCGCCACAGCTCGTTCAGACTGGAACCGGTGGACGTGCAGGAGTACTGCGGGTACTGGGTGAAGGCCACGGCCCTGCGGACGCCGTCGTGGAACATCCGGCGCACCGCGTCGTCACAGGTCGGTTCGCTGTAGCGGAAGCCGGCGTAGTAGCGGTGCGGTCCGGTGAGCGGGGACAGCGCGTCGAGCCGGCGCACCATCTCCTCGCCCTGGCGCCGCGTCCAGTCCAGCAGCGGGGAACCGCCACCGATATCGCGGTAGTAGCGCTGCACGGTCGGGGTCCGTATCCGGACGATCAGGGATCCCAGCACCTTCTGCACGGGCAACGAGATGATCTCCCGGTCCGCGAAGAGGCGGTCGAGGAACGGACGGACGTCGTCCAGCGTCCGCGGTCCGCCCAGGTTGAGCATGACGATTCCGACTCCGCCCTCGTCAGGCACGGCCCCGCCCCAGTCGCTGTGCCACCTCGAGTGCCCAGTAGGTCAGCACGACATCCGCACCGGCCCGCCGGATCGACAGCAACGATTCGTCGATGACCCGGTCACGGTCGATCCAGCCCTGTGCGGCGGCGGCCTCGACCATCGCGTACTCCCCCGAGACCTGGTACGCCGCAACAGGAAGGTCCACGGCCTGCGCGACACGGTGCACGACGTCGAGGTAGGACCCGGCGGGCTTCACCATGACGGCGTCGGCGCCCTCCGCCACGTCGAGCCGGACCTCGCGCAGTGCCTCGCGCCCGTTCGCCGGGTCCTGTTGATACGTCGACCGGTCGCCGAATTGCGGAGCGCACTCCGCGGCGTCCCGGAACGGGCCGTAGCAGCCGGAGGCGTACTTGGCGGCGTACGCGAGGATCGCCGTCTCACCCAGGCCGGCCGCGTCGAGCGCACGCCGGATCGCGAGAACCTGACCGTCCATCATCCCGCTCGGCGCGACGACGTGCGCGCCCGCGGCCGCCTGGCTGACGGCCACCGAGGCGTACCTCTCGAGCGTGGCGTCGTTGTCCACCGTGCCGTCAACGGTCACGACGCCGCAGTGGCCGTGATCGGTGAACTCGTCCAGGCAGAGATCCGACATGATCACGCAGTCGTCCCCGAGGTCGGCCCGCAGGGTCCGCAATGCGGTCTGCACGATCCCGTCCGGGTCGTCGGCTGCCGAGCCGCGTGCGTCCTTGACGGCCGGGACTCCGAAGAGGATCACCCCGCCCACGCCTGCGCCGGCCGCCGCCTCGGCCACCGGTCGCACACTCTCGAGCGTGTGCTGGACCACTCCCGGCATCGAGGCGATCGGCTGGGCCTGATCGATCCCCTCCTTCACGAACAGCGGCAGCACCATCTCGGCGGGCGACACCCTGGTCTCCGCCACCAGACGCCGCAGCGCAGCGGTGCGGCGCAGGCGACGCGGTCGCGGCCACTGCGGGGGGCTGCCGGGCAAGGCCTGCGCGAGTGCGCCGGACGACGGTGCGAACTGACCGGTGACTGTCACAACTTCTCTCCCTCCGCCGGCCGCCCGACCCTCCCGGAGCGGTTCACGACCGGATCGATACCGAACGCCAGGGGCACACCGAGGACGACGCAGAGCACGGCCGCGACGGCCAGCCCCCGATGCGCACTCCCGGTCGTCACCCCGTCGATGAAGTTCGCCCCCGCAAGGACGGCCCCGACGGTCGCGCCGATCAGACGCGCGGCGTTGAGCAGCGCGGACGTGCGCCCGTGTGCCGCCCTGGGGACGGCGTTGAGCGCCGCGCGCGAGGTCGGTGCGAAGAGCAATCCCAGACCCACACCGACCAGAGCCACCGGTGGCAGGCCGGCCGCGCCGCGCAACGGCCAGCCGGGTAGTCCGAGGAGGCCCAGACCGGCACCCATCGTGAGCAGGGCCGCCACGACGACTCGCCGGTCGCCGTGGCGGTCGGCGAACCGGCCGGTCCGCGGCGCGATCACCGCGATCGCCGCTGCCATGATCATGGGCGGAACCGAGGCGGCGAGCGGACCGTAGCCGTGGTGTTGCAGGTACAGCTGCGCGATCAGGAACGTCCCGATCAGGACGACGAAACTCATCCCCGCGACGGCCGTCGCAGCGATCACCGTCCGGTTGACGAGGATTCGCCACCCCGGCTGCGATGAGCCGACGGCCGGCCGGCCCGCCACCCCCGTCATCGTGGAGACGACCCACATGCACGCCAGTCCGGCCGGCACGAGCACCCACCAGTTGGCCCGCCAACCCAGCCACTGTGTCAGCGCGCCACCCACCAGCGGGCCGACGAGATTCGCCACGCCCGAGGCCGAACCGAAGATCCCGAGCGCCCGGCCGCGTCGCTCGGGCGGGAACGGCGCCACGGCGCCCGCCAGGGCGGCCGGACTCGTCAACCCGGCCGCCACTCCCTGACCGACCCTCGAGACCACGAGCAGCCAGAAGGTGGGCGCCACCGCACCGACCAGGGCGGCGGCGGCGAACAGCGCCAGGCCCACCAGGGCCACGCCTCGGCAACCATGCCGGTCCACGACCCGGCCGCCCGGGAGCAGGAAGATGGCGTACGGCACGAAGTAGGCGGCGAGGAGCAGCGCGCTCGTCTGCGGACCCAGCGAAAAGTGGTCTCCGATCCGGGGCACCGCGATGGTGATCAGCGTGCCGTCGATCTGGAGCAGCAGGGAGACCAGGGTGAAGGCGGTCAACTGCCGACTCGCGTCCCGCACGCTGCCGGCCGCCGTCAGAGGCGGTACCACCCCGACGGCTCCGCCGTCGGCGACGCTCACCGCCCGGCTCCGGCGGGAGGTGCCACCGAGGGCCGCTGGGCGTGCAGGGCCGCCACGGCGAGCCGGTGGCCGAGCTCGGGGCCCCGCTCCGGAGCCGACCGGCCGGCCAGGCGAAGCGGCTCGCCGTCCTCGGGC
>NZ_CDWTMG010000328.1:0-4216 GCF_977945845.1 Frankia sp. CcMO1 | reverse complement strand
GCCGCTGTGCACATCGCCGGGATCGACAGGCGGCCCGTGTTGAGCGTCGTCAGCGCGATCTTCAACCCGGCGCCGACCTTCCCGAGCACCGCCGAACGCGGCACCCGTACGCCGTCGAACCGCGTCACGCCGTTCTCCAGCCCGCGCAGGCCCATGAACGAGTTGCGCCGCTCGACCGTGATCCCGGGCGAGTCGGCCTCCACGACGAAGGCGGTGATCCCGCCCCGCTCGGTCTCGGTCTTCGGGACCCGGGCCATCACGACCAGCAGCTCGGCGACGACGCCGTTCGTGGTCCAGAGCTTGACGCCGTCGAGGACGAACCCGGCGCCGTCCGGCGCCGCCGTCATCCGCAGGCGGGCGGGGTCGGAGCCGACGTCCGGCTCGGTGAGCAGGAACGCGCTGATGGCGCCGCGGGCGCAGCGCGGCAGGTACTCGCGCTTCTGCTCGTCGCTGCCGAACAGCTTCAGCGGCTCCGGGACGCCGATCGACTGGTGGGCGCTGACCAGCGCGCCGACGCTTGGGTGCACGCTCGCGACGATCTCGAGGGCCCGGTTGTAGTAGACGTGGCTCAGCCCGAGGCCGCCGTACTCCCGCGGAATCTTGATCCCGAACGTGCCCAGCTCGGCGAGCCCCTTCACGACCTGGTCGGGAATCCGGTCCTCACGCTCGATGACGGCGCCGTCGCACTCGGACTCGCAGAATGACCGCAGCCTGCCCAGGTACGCCTCACCGCGGCGGGTGTCCTCGGGGGATGACGTCGGGTGCGGATGGATCAAGTCGAGCCGGAACCGGCCGAGATACAGCTCCCTGGCGAACGACGGCTTGCGCCATTCCGTCTCGCGGGCGGCCTCGGCGACCGCCCTCGCCTCACGCTCGGAAACGTGGCCCGTCGGTGTGCCCGTCGTCTGGTGCGTCATGCCGGCCGCCTCCCCGCCATGAACTCCTCGCCGGGCGCACCGGAGCATCACACCGGGCAGCTCCTCGCTACGGCGCGGAATTCCAAAACAGGCTCTCAGTGTGCCGCCCGAGTGGCGCTCTAGCCAAGGCTGAACGGGATGAATGGGGCATTGCTCGGCGCGGGCTCCCAGGTGAGTTCGGGCACGTCCCCAGTCTTCCGGAGGCAGTTCCGCAGGCAGCATGGATGTCCGCATCACCCTCCGCCGCATCACCCTCCGCCGCATCACCCTCCGCCGACCGGCTGTGACAGGCGCCCGGACCCGCCCGGCCGAGGGCGGACGTAGCCCGGGACGGGTCGGGCGTGTCATATTTCGCCGAGGGTCGCCGGACACGGCCTTGGGACACGCCCTCGAAGGGCTCCGATCGACGGGGCATCGCCCCGACAGGCTCTGAGGTGAACTGGTGGCGCAACCGGTGAAGACCGGCGCGGGGAGAGACCCGCGGAGCGAGTCGCGCGCGGCGGTCATCCGTGAGTCCATCCTGCAGGCGGCGCATTCCCTCTTCATCATGGGTGGGTACGCCGCCACCACCGATCGCGACATCGCGGTCGCGGCGGGGGTCCCGGTCGCCGCGGTCGGGGAGCTCGTCGGCGAGAAGCCGGAGATCATGCTGGCGCTGCTGGAGCGCGCGGTCACCGGCGGCTCCGACGACGGGCAGGGCCCCGGGGGCGAGCCGGCCGGCCAGTCGCAGCTTCCGGTCACGGCCCGGCAGAAGATCGAGACGTACGCGGCCGCCATGCGGCAGATCCAGCCTCGCATCGCGCCGCTGGTCGCGGTCCTCAAGGACGCCGCCGCCTCCGACCAGCGATGCGCGCAGATGTGGCGCGGCATCGCCGACCAGCGGGCCTCCAACCTGCGCCAGTACGCCGCCGACCTGAGGACCACCGGCGGGCTGCGTGCCGACCTCAGCGACGAGGACGTCGCCGACTTTCTCTGGTCGATGAACGCCCCCGAGTTCTACCTGCTCCTGGTGGAGCGGGGCTGGACGCCGGATCGCTACGAGCGGCTGATCGTCGACGTCTGCACTCGCACCCTGCTCACGCTCGGGCCGATGATGAACTGATCCGCCTGATGCCTGTGAAACCTGATGCCTGTGAAACAGGACCAAACGTTGCGGTTCCCGGGCCGGGACGGGAGACAATCGCGCCATGCGCCAGATCGGCTCCGCCTACGTTCTGCACGAGCAGATCGGTCGTGGTGCCACCGGCCAGGTGTACCGGGGGATCACGATCCGCGGTGGCCAGCCGGTCGCCATCAAGATCCTTCGCCCCGAGCTCGCCGACCAGGATGACGTCGTCACGCGGTTCGTCCGCGAGCGCTCGATCCTGACCGGCCTGCGCAGCCCGCACCTCGTGCAGGTCCGCGACCTCGTGCTCGAGGGTGACACGCTCGCGATCGTCATGGACCTCGTGAACGGGGTCGACCTGCGACGCTACCTGGGCGGACCCGAGCCCCTTCCGCCGGACGAGGCGGTGGACCTCATCGTGCAGGTGCTCCAGGCGCTGACCGTGGTGCACCGGGGCGGGATCGTCCACCGCGACCTCAAGCCGGAGAACGTCATGGTCGAGGACGACGGCGTTCGCCGCCGCGTCCTGCTGACCGACTTCGGCATCGCCCGGCTCAGCTTCGGGTCCGCGCTGACGCGGATGAGCAGCATCGTCGGCACGCCGACGTACCTGGCCCCCGAGCTCGCCGAGCACGAGCACGCCAGCCCCTCCGCCGACATCTACAGCGCGGGGATCGTGCTGTACGAGCTGCTCGCCGGCCGGCCGCCGTTCGAGGCGCCGCACCCGGTGGGGCTGCTGCGGGCGCACCTGGAGCAGGAACCGCCCCCGATCGAGGGCGTGCCCGACGCCCTGTTCGCCGTCGTCCGGTGGATGCTCGCCAAGGATCCGGACTCCCGCCCGCACAGCGCGCCGGTGGCCGCCGCCGCGCTGTCCAACGCGGTTACCGGCGGGCCGGTGTCCGCGGCGCTCCAGGCGCCGGCGCCGGCGCCTGGCGTAGCAGCGGCGACTCAACCGGCGGCGAGGGCGGCGGCGGGCGCGGTCTCCGGGCGGCCTCGGGGGTCCTCACCTCCGGAGCCTTCTCCGGAACCGTCCTCGGGGCTGCCGTCCGGCTCGGTCGCGGTTCCGCCGCGAACCGGTGGGTCGTCATGGCGTCAGGCTGCACGGTCGGTGGGCCCCGTCGCGCCGCCGGACCTGGTCGAGCGGTCGCACATGGACACCGTGACGGTCAGCGCACCCGCCCCGGAGCGCCGCCGCGCCGCGCCGCCCCGCGACCCCGGCCCGGCGGAACACCCGGCGGAACACCCGGCGGACGACGAGGCGTCCCCGGCGTACCCCGCGTACCCCGCCGAGCCGGAGGAGCAGCGCCGGAGCCGGCTCCCCGTCGTCGCCGTGCTGCTGGTGGTGGCCATCGTCCTCGCCGGTGCCGGGTCGTACGCGGTCGCCTCCGTGCTCCGCGACGGCGGATCCGGGGCGGGTGACGGCGTCACGGTCTCGTCGGGCCGCCTGCAAGCGGTGACGGGTCTGACAGCGGTGCGTGACGGCATCGCGATCGAGGTTTCCTGGAACCCGGTCGAGGACGCCTCCCGGTACGTCGTGTACCGGGACGCGGGCGGCGACCGGGAGAAGTCGGAGACGGTGTCCGGCACCAACTTCACCGACCGGCCCGGTGACGCAGCAACGCACGCGTACACGGTGGCGGCGGTCGACTCGGCCGGTGCCGCGGGCACCATGAGCGCCGGGGTGAAGCAGAAGGCGGTGGCGCCGTGGGGTGCGGTCCAGGACCTCGCCAGCACCTGGCCGACCGTCGTTCCCGGCACGCCGCAGGCGCAGGGGGCCTACGGGCAGTCCTGCGCCGAGCGGCCGACGATCAGCGACTTCTCCAACGGCAAGATCCTTTGCAGCTTCCCCTCGGGGATCACGCTCGTCATCCTCAGGTACCCCTCCGCCGAGGCCCGGGCCGACCGCGCGTCGCAGGTGGAGGCCGAGGAGGGCGGCACCCGCTCGCCGTGGAAGGCGACCAGCCAGGACGGCGCCGTCACGCGCAGCGGGCAGGTCTACGTGGGGCCGGCCGACGACGACACCCCCTGGCGCTGGTGGAGCTTCGACGACGAGCCGGTCTATTCGATGTACGCCAGCTGGGAGGGCCACTCACAGCAGGAACTCGCGGCGTGGTGGAAGTCGCGGCTCCCATTCTGACCTGACCTGACCTGACCGGGGGCCTGGCAGGGGCGACCGCCTCCCGGGTTTACCAGG
>NZ_CDWTMG010000327.1:0-4248 GCF_977945845.1 Frankia sp. CcMO1 | reverse complement strand
GGTGATCGCGGCGATCGCCGCGGCGCTGGCCGCCGCGGCGGCGACGGACTGGCGGCGGCGCCGCACGTCGCCGCGGCGCCGGATGTCGGCGGCGGGCGCGACCCGGCCCGTGCGCTGCATGTCGCCGGCCAGCGTCTGCAGCAGATCGTCGATGTCGCGGTCAGGCATGATCGCCCCTCCTCCCCGTCGGCGTGGGTTCCTCGTCCAGATGCTCGGCCATGGCGCGCCGGCCGCGCGCGAGCCACGTCTTGACGGTGTTAGGGGATGCCCCCACCTCGGCCGCGATCTCGGCGACGCTGAGCCCGGTGAGATGGTGCAGGACGATGACGCGGCGCTGGTCGGCGGGGATGCGGCGCAGGGCGCTGACAATGGCGACGTGGTCGGGGCCGACCGCCTCGAGGTGCTCGTCCGCGGCGTCGCGGTGGTGGGCCCGGAGGCGGTTCACCGCCTTGCGCCACGCGCTCACCGCGGTGCGGTAGGCGACGCGGCGCACCCACGCCTCCGGGTTCCCCGTCTCGCGGACGGCCGACCACCGGCTCCACGCCTTGACGTACGCCTCCGCCACCGCGTCCTCGGCCTCGACCCGGTTGCCGATCATGGCGTACACCTGGCTCAGCACCCGGCGCGAGGACGCGGCGTAGAAGGCGTCGAATTCGTCACTGCTCTGCATCGGTTATCCGCGGAACTCCAGGGTCAGTCGCCGTACGTGGGGGCGGGGCCGTTGTCGATGAGGCGGAAGGTCGTGTCGAGCGGCGCGTCCCCCAGTTCCTCCAGGATGAGCCCGTAACGGGTGGAGGACTGCAGGTAGGCGTCGCCGTTCTTGATCGTGTAGACCTTACCCTGCGCCGTGATCGTGAACTTCTGGTCGGCCTTGGACGCGTCGCAGGCAGCCGCCCGGACGGTGAGCGGCTCGGTGGAGTGCGGATTATAGAGGCTCCAGCACAGCGGCTCGTCGTTGCCCGTCTCCGGGAACGCCTTGATCAGGTACTTGCCGCCGCCGAGCGGGGTCGGCACGAACAGGGTGCGACCCTCGTCCCCGTCGACCTCGGTGAGCCGCCCGTCGTCGAGCAGCGACACCGCCGATTCGAACGACTGCACACGCACAATGGCGACCTGGCGCTTGCCGGACAACACGCCCGACTTCTTCGCCGCGGCCGCCGCCTTTTGCTTGGCCGCGCCGCCGGCCGCCTTCTGCGCGGGCGCCTTGGCCGTCGCGGCCTTGCCGGCGACGCTCCCCGCCGCCGGGGCCGCGGACGGCTGCTCGGCCGCGCCGGCCTCGCCCTGCATCAGGGCGTACCCGATCATGCCCGTGCAGGCCACCATCGCTGCCCCGGTGATCCACTTCGCCGTGCCCATGTCGTACTCCTCATCGGTCGCGGTGCGGTCGCGTCGACCTGGCGTCGACGTGCCCTCAACACGCGTACGGCGGGGAGCCGGTTTCGCGGAATATCGATCCCGGGCAGTGACGCCGGTCACGGTGTCAGCCGCGGATGATGAGGCTCATTGCCTCGGCGCGGACCTTGCCGTCGCGCTTGAAGGCGCCGCGCACCGCCGACGGCACCGTGCGCGCGCCGGCCTTACCGATGCCGCGCATCTCCATGCCAAGGGAACCCCCAGAAAGCCCGTACGGCAGCATCCCGGAAGACGCTGCCGTACGGTCTGTATGTAACAGGCCAGGACGACGCAGAGCCGGGCGTGCAGGGTGTCGGCTGCGGCGAGGCTCGCAGCGAGTTGCTCGGGCGGCAGCGGCTGCCAGAGCGCGGTGCTCTTGGGTGGGTGCCGGATCCGGGCGGCCGGGTTCGCGAAGATCAGCTTGGTCTGCTTGGCCCAGCCGAACAGGGACCGCAGTGCGGTGGTGGCGAGCCGGCGGGCGTGGCTGTCGAGGCCGTCGAGGTGCTCGTTGAGGTCATCGCGGGTGACCTCGCGCAGGTGGTCGTAGCGGCCGGCCCAGTCGTGGGCAGCGGCCAGAGCCGCTTTGACGTAGTTGCGGACGGTCGCAGGGTTGCGCGGCCGGCGGCGAGGGCCACCGCCAAGCAGGACCAGGGCCCAGGCGTGGATGTCCCGGGCGAGCGAGGGAGCCGACGCGGCGAGCGGAGCGAGCCGGCGCTCCAACCAGGGCTGCAGCACCGTGGGCCGGTCGTCGTGCACGACGCCCATCGTGGTGAGGATCTCGACCACGTGGTCGGGGTTCGTACTGTGCCGGATGAGGATGGGCCGGAAGTCGCTGACCCGGATCCGGTCACCGTCGTGGTGGCCGGCCAGCAGCATCACCAGCGCGCGTTGCGCGCTGCGGCGCAAGGACGGCCGCCAGCCGCGGACCTCGGCGGTGGTGTGCGCCAGGTGCAGCGCCCACGCAAGCCACGGGTTGTCCGGCGGCGGCCCGCCGCGCAGGTCCTGACATCGTTCCAGACGACCTACGGCGATCAAGGCCTCTTCAGAACCGGCCTCCAGGCGGCCCTGGCCGAAGCCGCCACCCAACGGCCCAACCTCGAAGCCGACCTGGCCGGCACCGAGAAGCAACTGCGCGAGACCACCGCCGCCCTCGACCGGTACCTGCAGGCCTTTGAAGCCGGCACGATGCCGGCCTCACTGTGCGCCGAACGTGTGACCGACCTGACCGCCCAGCGAGACCAACTCATCGCCCACCAGGTCGACCTCACCGCCCAGCTACAGGCCGTGACGCCCGCCGTCCCGGACGCCGACTTGCTCGACGACGCCGTCACGAAGGTTCACGACGCGCTGGATCGCGGTGACCCGATCGCCGTGAAGCACCTGCTCGGGCAGTTCATCCACCGCATCGAGATCAGCACCGACTGGCAGGCCCACCCCACCTACCTGGTCCCCAAAACGCCGATCCCCGAGCCGCGCGCGACTCGGGGATCGGGGACGCCGGTTCGCATTTGCGAACCAAACGTGGAGGTGGCGGGAATCGAACCCGCGTCCGATGGCGTGGGACCAGGACTTCTCCGGGCGCAGCCTGCTATGGCCTTTCTCAGCCCCGGCGATCACACAGGCGAGTCGCCGAGCCGGGCTCAGTCGCTGTTGGTGTTCCCTCGGGTCCCGCGACCGGACCCTCAGGCAGTGGCCTTCTAGCTGACGTCAGCTACCGGGCCGAAGGCACTCCCGGGCTGACGGACCTCAAAACTCGCTCAGGCGGCGAGGGTGAGGTCGGTGCTGTTTGCGTTGGCACCTATTGGTTTGCGACGAGGATTATCGAGATCACGTCGCCTACTCGGCCCGCTTCCCCTGGAACGACGTCCACCGTCGAAACCTGTCACCCCCGATGACAGCTCGAGTCCCGCTCCGAGGATTGCCGCGAGCAGGTACGTCGATCCGCTCTCTTCAGTTGTCAACCTGCGGTGTTGCCACCACGCTCAACGTCGCTGGCGGCGTCGAGCATTCCCGGAGATCGTGAACAGGGATGGCCCCGATACGAAGCCCGGCGGTCCCACAGCGTATCGCCCGGGCGGTCGGCACCGTGACCGGCCGATCGGGCATTGGGCTGCCCGATTCCACCCCGTCACATCCATCCGAACCTGCCCAGCCACATCCATAACACCCAATTTATGGCGTGGATCACATCACTCCCCCTAGTCTGTCCACCTCTGAATCACTGACCGCAGCGAGCAGTAAGACACGTCACCAGAAAACCACGGAGAGTGCACATAGTGACTCAAACGGGGGACGGCGCTGCCGAGAAACGGTTGCAGATCGTCGACATAGACGCCCCCGGTCCACTGAACGGCGGATCGGCGCTGACGCCCGCCGCGACCCTTCTGTTCACCGCGCTGGACGAGGGACTCCTCGTCATCGACGGCGATGGAAAGGTGATCGAGGCCAACAGCGTGGCGGCGGCGATGCTGGGCCCGGACTCGAGAGCCCCCACGGGCCGGCCGGACCCGTTCGAGGGAGTCACGGTGCTGCGGGAGAACGGCCTGCCCTGGCACGGCTTCGGCCTCCCGGATTCGATCATTCCGGGGGAGCGCAGCGGGCGCGCCGGCCCCCGCGCCCGGCGGCACATGATCGGCGTGGTCCGGCCCGGATCGGCGGCGCGGTGGCTGTCGGTCGCCGTCGCGCCGCTCGACGCCCAGGGCGGGCACGCCGACCTGAACGGACCGTGGTGGGTCGTGTCGATCGTCGATGCTCCTCCCCCGGGCGAGAACCCCATCGACGGCGGGCCCGGCCGCGCTCGCGTACCGGCGCCGGGGCCGCGCCCGATCGGCACACCCCCGGTGGCCACTCCCCCAC
>NZ_CDWTMG010000326.1:2289-4512 GCF_977945845.1 Frankia sp. CcMO1 | reverse complement strand
GCGCGCCTCCGCGCCCCGTCGTCCGCAGCCTCCGCGGCCGCCGCGGACGACACCGGCCGCGCCGACGGATGCGGCGTCGATCGGCGGCCCGAGCGATCCGCCGACGGCAACCGTTCCATCCACCGCGGCCGGCCGGCCAGCCCCGACCGGCCCGATCGAGGTAACCAGCCCGATCGAGGTAACCAGCCCCGGGGATCCGCAGGCCCCTCCCACGGACCATCCGGTCGTCTCCGAATCGTCCGTCCCGGGCCACATCTCCGCGGTGCCGGTCGCACCGCCGGTCGCCCGCTACACGCCGGCCGTGCCCGTCGCGCCCGTCTCGCCCGCCGCGGGCATGAAGCAGCTGACGGCTCCAGCACTCCCCACCGCGCAGCCGCAGCCGCAGCCGGACCCGGCGTCTCGATCCACCCGCAAGGCCGCGGCGGCAGGCGGCCAGACCGTCTCGCGTCGCCAGCCGTCGTCGGACGGTCGGCTGTGGCCGTGGCAGGAGCCGTGGGTCGGCGTGCGCGATCTCGAACCGTGGGAAGAGATTCCGGTACGGCTCTCTCTGCGCGACCGGGCCCGTATCCCGTTGCCCGGTTCATGGCGGATCGCGGTGACCTCGCTGTTCCCCTACTCCGGGACCACCACCCTTGCCGGAGTCGTCGGGCTGACCCTCGCCGGGGTGCGGGCGCAGCCGGTCCTCGCGGTCGATCTCTGGCCGGGGAAGTCTCCCGGGGGGGCGCCATCGTCGCCTGTGGGCACCGACACCGAGGACGAGGACGAACCACGCGGTGATCCGCTCGCGATCCGGGTCGGCGCGGCCGGAACGACGACGGTCGCCGACGTCGCCCGCCGGCAAGCCTCCGACAGTACGGTGACCGATCTACCCCTGATGATCAATGGTCGTCCCGCGGGCAGCACCAGGGACCTCGACGTGCTTCCCGTGCGACGCGGTGTTGGCGGAGGAGCCGACCGGCACGACGGTGACGGTTCCGGCGACGAGGCGTCCGCCGTCGTCCCCGCGGACGACACCGTCGCCCCGACCGGACTGCGGTCCGTGCTCGGCCTACTCGCGCATTCCTATCCACTGGTGCTGGTCGACGCGCCGGCCGAGGCACCGCTGACGCCTACGGCGGTCCAGGCCGCGGACCTCATCATCCTCGTCACGCTCGCGACCGCCGCCGATCTGGAGGCGACGCTCACCAGACTGTGTACGTTGCGGGACGCGGCGGGTGGTGGCTCAGCCAGACACGGCGGGCCGATGATTGTGGCGGCCATGATCGCGCCACGCCGGGGCCGTCCCTCGCCCCGGACCCGCGCGGCGGCGGCCCGGCTCGGGAGGCAGGTCGACACGCTGATCCGGATCCCGTACGACGCCCGGCTCGACCCCAGCAGGCATACTCCGGTACGGATTCCTCGGCTACGCCGACGTACTCGCCGCGCCTATCTCCGGCTGGCCGCGGCTGCCGTGGAAGCCCTGTTCACTCTCGCGAAAGCCGAGGTCACGGCCGCTGCGGGCGCTGTCGATCAGCCGGGGGCCGCGGCTGGCGGCGCCGCGGAGGCGGTCACCGCCCGTGCAGATTCTGACGCTTCCGGCGGCCCACGAGCGACTACCGAGGATCACCGTGCGGCGCAGGGCGTATCATTTGGCGACCTACGGTCACCAACGGCACCCACAAGGATCGCCGGACCGGATCGGCCGGGCGGCCCCCGCCTGTGGGAAAGGAACCGAGATGATCCTGGACGCCGCCGCCGTCAAGGCGACCGTTGTCCTCGCCGAGATACAGGTCAACCCGGATGACTCCAAGGCGCCTGGCATCAATGCTCTGAAAGACCTGGTCAACGGCCTGGCGGCCTATGCGGTGGTCGCTGCAGTCGCCGCCGTGCTACTGGGTGGTATCGCATGGGCACTCGGCGAGCGGATGGGCCTCGAGCGCGCGTCGATGGTCGGCAAGAGCGGTGTGATCGCGGGCTTCGGTCTCGCATTCCTCGTCGGTGCCGCGGCAGCCTTCGTCAACTTCTTCCTTGCCACCGGCGCAACGGCCACCGCGCCCGACCCTAACCCGGCTGGCCAGCGTCAACCCGCCGTCGAGCTCACCGTTGCCGTTGACCCCGGCGTGGTCCATGACCCATCGTCAACGCTCTTCTGACCTGTTCCCCGGATACCAGCGGGCGGACATTGCGATGATGACCGTGCCGTCTTGTGAGGGGAGTGGGCGTTGGTAAGGAGTCGAAATGAAA
>NZ_CDWTMG010000326.1:0-2035 GCF_977945845.1 Frankia sp. CcMO1 | reverse complement strand
GCTCTCGATCACGTATTTGTTACTTCATTACGTCCCCTAAGCCTTATGGAGTGGGCGGCCAGACGTCTGATCATCATCATCGTGACCACTGGCACGGTGAGTGTGATCGGCGGATTGGTCATCGGCCGTTACGTGGTTCCAGACAATGGTTCGAATGGCTCGGATACCGCGTCCGTCGCGCCGCAGACTTCTCCGAGCGATACCCCGCCCGGAGTGACGCCGACGCTGGTCCCCTCGCCGAAGCCGTCTAGCCAACCGGCCGACACCGCCACCCCCACCTCAGTCCCCGGTGTCCCCACCCGGATCAACGAGTTCGGTATCCCGGTCGGCTACCCCCGCACCGAAGCCGGCGCCGTCAGCGCCTGCGCCAACTACGTTTCTGCGTACGTAAAAGCTACCAATCGCGAGCCCACGCGCCTCAAGCAAATTTTTAGATTAATAGCAGATCCCTCGACTGCCAATCGACTTAGCCAACTTCTTATTGATGTCAATAATCAGACGGCAAAAAATTTTGGAGTTTCATCTGTAAACTCCCCCGACTTTCAATTGATTTATCGAACCCTCGGATATAAAGTTGAAAAATTTAATCCCAACGAGACAAAAGTATATATCTGGTCCAATGCAAGTGCCGGAATAATTGGTGGATCGCCGAACTACAAGCCTCGAAACTTCTGGGGAACCGACCTCTGTACGGTGAGCTGGAGTGGCACAGATTGGAAACTTTCTGACGCCACCGATGGCCCGGATGGGAGTCGAAATGAAATAACTTGCGCGTTTCGAACCCTCCACAGGTCTGTGACCTGCGATGATGCTCTCGATCACGTATTTGTTACTTCATTACGTCCCCATGGTCCTGATCCCGTTGAGCAGCGGTCCGAGGAATTTCGGAGTTTTCTTCTGATCGGAGCGGTCGCATGACGTCCGGCGGTACAGGCGAAGGCAGTATTATCCTGGCCTTCAACCCCAATCCACTCGATGCAATCAAGGGTGCGATATCGGGGAGTGCGGATGCGTACTTCAACTCGATGGGCAAGGCCTTCTGCGGCATGGCGGCTGACCTGTCCAGCTCCGTATTCAGCTTCGCGGCGCAGAAGACGACCATCGACCTGAACGCCGACTACGTCGTCCAGAACTACAACATCGCGTTCGGGGTGGCGGTACTGATCGTCACCGGCCTGTTCATCTGCGCCTGCATCATGGGCGCCGTACGCGGTGATCCTCACATCTTCGCACGCGCGCTAGCCTCCACCGGCACCGCGATCCTCGGCTCATTCGTCGCACTCACCCTGCTGCAGATGGTGCTCACTGCCTCGGACGGGATCGCCGACGCCTTCGGTGACGGGAAGCCACTCGGCTCGGCCCTGGTAGCCCAACTGCGGGCTCTACCGGAGCAGGGGAACTTCGCACTCGACATCGTCCTGTCGCTGCTGGTGGCGTTGTTCTCGTTTGCGCTCTTCGTGGTGCTGTACATCCGCAAGGTTGCGATCATCGTGATGGCGGTGTTCATCCCGGTGTATCTGGCCGGGCAGCCGACGATGTCCACGAGCGCCTGGATCAAGCGGGCGACCGAGATCCTCTTGGCGCTGATTTTCGCGAAGCCGGTTATTTACGCGATTTTCACGCTCGGTGCCGGTGTGGCAAGCGACTCGAGCGGCTCCACAGTCGATCAGACACTGACGATCCTCGGCGGGGCCGTGGTGATGATTGCGGCGGTGTTCGCCCCCTTCGTCCTGCTGCACCTGATGGGATTCGCCGACATCCACCTGATGCGCGCCGTCGGTTCAGCAGGTCGGCGCAGTGCGGCGTCGTTCGGCCAAGGGGCGGGTGCGTTGCTGGGATCGACGTCGCGGGAGACTTTCCGCGGAATCGGTGCACGGCTGCAGACCCGCAATCGCGGCATGCTCGGCGGCGCCGGTGGCGTCGGCAGCTTTGGCGCCGAGCCCGCGCTGCCCCGGCCGGCCGCGCTACGGACCGGTCGTGGCAGCGGCCTCGGCGCTCCGGCGGGCACGTCCTCCCGGACGGGTGCCGCCACGGC
>NZ_CDWTMG010000325.1:0-4281 GCF_977945845.1 Frankia sp. CcMO1 | reverse complement strand
TTAACTTCGAAGACCCCCTATACCGTTTTACCCGCTCGGACGCGTCGCGCGTGCTTTCCAGGACGGAACCGGTCGTCGGCGTTCCGCCGTGCCGTGCGACGAGCGAATCGGGGAGGACGCGTGGACGTCAGCGACAACGAGGTGCCTGTCGCGAGCGTGGAACCGGTCGACCCCCCCGTACGGCCCCGACGTCTCGAGCGGTCATCCACGATGCGGTCGGTTCCCGCCGGCCCGAGCCACCGCGCCGATCCTTCCCGCCCCGGCGCCCGGCGAGTCGCGGACCGCGCCGACGCGGCGCCTCCTGCCACCGACGGCGAGCCGCAGACCGATCAGGCCAGCGGCCGCGACGCGACGACCGTCCCCTCGACCGGCGGGACGATACCTGTTAGTCGGCTTCGCCTTCCCGCCGCGCCCCGGCCCAGCACAGCCGGCGGTGCCGGGCCGCGGGTACAGCCCGGGGTGGTCGTCCCCGTGCAGCCGTCGGGACCTGTGCAGCCGTCCGGGTCGGAACCGGCGGCCGGGACACGCCGTCCGGAATCGCCTCGTACGGCCTCCACCACCGCGATGACCGGGCCGGCGGCGGAGGAGACCCGGCCCGACCGGCGACCCACGGCCGCCAGGACGCCGGGCACGGGTAGTCCGGCGGCACGCGCTCCTGAGCCGGCCCCGGGAACTCCATCGAGTGCGGGGCCATCGGCTGCGGGGCCGCAGCCGCGGCCCACGGCCCGCGAGGGTGCGACGCCGGAACCCGGGGCGGCGCGGATTCCGGTGCGTCAGCCCGCCCGGCGTCCGCCGACCCTCCCACCCAGTGAGGACAGGCCCGGCTCCGCCCCCGGAGGGCATCGCCACCCCCGGCATTCCGGGCGGGTCGAGGGGGCCGCCGCCGCGACCGACCGCGGGCGCGCTCCGGCTGACGGGAACCCGCGGGAGTCGTCGAGAGACTTGCCGACAGTGACCGCGGTGCGTGGCTTCGGCACGCAGCCGCCGGCCCCACCACCCGCTGCGACGGGCTCCCCGCGGGCGTGGTCGCCGACCTCGACGCCGTATCCGCTGCCCGCGGACTCCGGCGGCGGCTCGAACGGCACGGCGGTCGCCGCGCCGTTCGCCGGCGTCCTGACCGGCCGTCCCGCGCCGCGGGGGCGCCTGGTCGCGCCCGGTCGCCCGGTCGTTCTCGGTCACCGGGTCCTCCTCGCGAGTATCCTGGTCGCGGGTCTGCTGGGCGGGGGGATCGGTGCGCTGCTCGTCTCGATGACCGAGTGCGGCAGCGACCGGCAGGCGTCGGCGGCCCTGCAGGTCGGTACCGCCGCGCCCAGCTCCGACCGCAGGTCGGTCGCGTCGATCGTCAGCCCGGAGGGGTACATCCTGACGAACAACCACGTCGTGGCGCCCGCGGTCGCCGCCAGAACTCCGATCTCCGTGCGCCGCTACCAGGAGTTCGGCCAGGTCCAGGCCGACCTGGTCGGGCGGGATCCCAAGACTGACCTCGCCGTCCTGCGCATCCCGGCCCCGCAACCCCTGCCGGCGGCGGCGCTCGGCCAGTCCGGCTCGCTGGTTGTGGGAGCGCCGGTGGTTGCCACCGGGGCGCCGTTCGGCCTCGCCGGCACCGTAACGACCGGCGTTGTCAGCGCGCTCGACCGCAATCCCATGGTCCCGGCCGAGAGCGGCACCGACCCCACGGTGCTCATCGGGGCGATCCAGATCGACGCGGCGATCAATCCGGGCAACTCCGGTGGTCCGCTGCTCGACGGCCTCGGCCAGATAGTGGGGATCAATACCGCGATCGCCGCGGTGCCCGGCCATGAGTCCCAGAGCCAGAGCGGCAGCATCGGCGTGGGGTTCGCCATCCCGATCGACTTCGCCCGCTCGGTCGCTCAGGAGATCATCTCGACCGGCCGGGCGACCCACCCGTACCTCGGCGTGTCGGCCGCGACCGTCACCGCCGGCCAGGCGAAGGCCACGGGGACCACGCCGGGTGCCCGCATCGTCAACCTGGCGCCCGATGGCCCCGCCGAGCGCGCCGGGCTGCGCGTCGGCGACATCATCACGCGGGTGGGCACCAGGGTCATCAGCGGGATGAATGACCTCATTGTCGCCGCCCGGCTCCACCGGGTAGGTGACCGGGTGCCGGTCGCCTACGAACGCGCCGGGGCCACCGCGACCATCCAGCTGACACTGCAGGAACAACAGCGCTGAGCTGCAGGCATCTTTTCGTTGCCCGCGAGCTCCTTGCCCGTAACACCGGGAGAGGTACGCTCAGCGCGTGTTCAACGGTGTCGGGTGGGGTGAAGTCGTCGTCTTGCTCCTGATCGGGCTGTTCGTCTTCGGCCCGGACAGGTTGCCCAAGGCCACCAGGGACGCGGGACGCGTGTTGCGTCAGCTGCGCCAGATGGCCAACGGCATGCGTAACGATCTCAGGTCCGAGCTGGGCCCGGAATTCGCCGATCTGGATATCCGGGACCTGCATCCCAAGGCCTTCGTCCGCAAGCACCTGTTCGAGGACGATCCGGTTCTGCCGCCATACCTCACCAAGCGGACCTCGCTCGACTCGCTGCTCCTCGGTGACGATCCGCCCGCGGTGCCGTCACTGACCAAGTCCTCGCTGCCGAGAGATCCCGCGGCCAAGGACCCGGCTCGTCCCGGCGCCGAGGCCGCGGTCCCGGCGGCGCCGCCCGGTCCGGTGTCTCCCATGCTGTCGAAGGTCTCGCCGAGCAAGGCCTCCGCCGCCCGCTCCGTGCCGGTGCAGCCGGCACGGAGCGGGCGGCCCGGCGACAGAGGTGCCCTTCGACTCGGACGCCACCTGAGCCGACCCGACGCCACCTGAGGTTCGGCGCCGCCGTCGGCTCGAGGACCCGCCCCGGGGCGGGATCAGCCGGGGCCGGGCTCGCGTCGATCAGGCTGCGCGAACCCGGACGGACGGCCGATCGTAGGTGTTCAGCGCCCCACCGGCGTGAGGTTGAGGCTGCGTCCGGCGAGCCCACGGGAGCGGTAGGTGAGCCGGCCTGCCACCGCGTCCAGGGCCTTGCCCGCCTCGCTGTCCGGCTCGCCGATGACCAGTGGCACGCCGTTGTCGGCGCCTTCCCGGAGCCGGACGTCTACCGGGATCTGGGCCAGCAGCGGTACGTCATGACCGAGCACCCTGGTCAGCCGCTCGGCCACCGCCGCCCCGCCGCCGGAGCCGAACACGTCGACCCGCTCGCCGCAGTGCGGGCAGGGCAGCCACGCCATGTTCTCGACGACCCCGACCACGTTCTGCCGGGTCTGCACGGCGATGGTCCCGGCCCGCTCGGCGACCTCGGTGGCCGCCAGCTGCGGGGTCGTGACCAGCAGCAGTTCGGAGGACGGCACCAGCTGGGCCAGAGAGATGGCGATGTCACCGGTGCCGGGCGGCAGGTCCAGGAGAAGGACGTCCAGGTCACCCCAGAAGACGTCCGACAGGAACTGCTCCAGGGCACGGTGCAGCATCGGTCCGCGCCAGGTCACCGGCTGGTTGCCACGCGTAAACATCCCGGTGGAGATGACTCGCACCCCGTGCGCCTGGGGCGGCATAATCATCTTTTCGACCTGGGTGGGCGGGCGGTCGATGCCCAGCATGCGGGGCACGGAGTGCCCGTAGATGTCGGCATCGAGCACACCGACCGACAGGCCCGAACGGGCCATCGCGGCGGCCAGGTTCACGGTGATCGAGGACTTGCCGACGCCGCCCTTGCCGCTGGCGACGCCGTAGACCCTGGTGGTCGAGCCCGGTTGGGCGAAGGGAATCGCCTTGGGGGCGTTGCCCCCCCGCAGTTTCGCGTGCAGGGCACCGCGTTGCTCGTCCGACATGACCTGCAGATCGACGCGGACCTCGCGGACGCCTTTGACCGCGCTGACGGCTCGACTCACCCGATTGATGATCTCGTCGCGCATGGGGCAGCCGGACACGGTGAGCAGGACCCCGACGTCGACCGAGCCGTCGTCGAGCACGCGAACCGACGAGACCATGTCCAGCTCGGTGATGGGACGACCGATCTCGGGATCGTGCACCGTCGCCAGAGCCGACTGGACCGCGTCGGGGGAAGGCCGGGATAGGGACAAGGGAAACCTCAGTCACAGGTTGGTATCAGGTGCGGCCCGCCGGGCCGCCTGTGGGTCCACGATAGCCCGCGGGGGACGTGACGGTGCCGGCTCACAATCCCCGTCTGCCGTGTTCGGCGGACCGGGGAGCGTGCCCCGCCCTGTCGGCTTCACGACGGGTGCGGAGCGTGCCCATCGCCATGACCAGGGGTGATTGTGTCCCGGTAT
>NZ_CDWTMG010000324.1:0-4308 GCF_977945845.1 Frankia sp. CcMO1 | reverse complement strand
TAGTCGTGCACGCGCGCGGAGGTGGCGACCTGCTGCAGGTCCGCTCGTGCCCCGGTTCCGGTCATGCCTCCGCCCTCCGGACCAGGCATTCGGCGTGAACCCCCGAGAGATCACCTGGACACCGGCCCGGCAGCTTCATGGGTCCCGCGATCGTTGCGCCGGCCTGATCGCCGACGTTGCCTCCGTCGAGGCCGGGCGGGTCAGGCAGGGAATCGCGCACCTCACGCCTCCCCGTTGTGTGGATCGCGGATTCAGTCGGTGGCGACGCTATGGATGCCGCGTGTCGGTGATTCGCAAAGGCGTTGCGACTACCGTGGAATCCATGGGCGGTCTGGACCTGGATGGTCTGCCGACCGGGCGGCGCATCGCCGTCCTGCGCAGTCGTGCCCGGCTGACGCAGGCAGGGCTAGCGATGCGGCTGCACCGCTCCACGTCCTGGGTGGAGAAGGTCGAGCGTGGCGTACATGTCGTGGAGAACCTTGCGACGCTGCGGCAGGTCGCCGACGCACTCGGTGTGCCGCTGACGGTGTTGCGTGAGGACCTGGACCCCTCCCGGCCGGGCGGCACAGCGCTGGCGCCGCTGCGGCTGGCGTTGACCGGCTGGCACCCCGACGTAGAACCGCGCCCCGCCGCTCGCCTGCGCGCCGACGTCATCGCGGCCGGCGACCTGTGGCAGACCCGGCGGGACTGCTACAGCACCGTCACCCCATTGATCCCGCCCCTGGTCGCAGAGGCCCGCATCGCGGTCGACGCCGCGGCTGGGGAGGCTCGGCGCGCGGCTCTGGTGACGTTGACGCTGATCTGCCAGGTGGCCCAGGAGGTCGCCGCCCGCCTCGGCGAGCCCGACCTGTCCTGGATCGCCGCCGATGCCGCGGTCGAGCTTCACGCCGCAGAGCGAGAGTCGCCATCGGCTCGCAGCGCGTACGGGGCGCTGCGCTTGTGTGGTTCGGTCGCGGCCGCTCGGGCTGGTGACCGCAGCGACGCGGCGGACCTGTTAAGGGCTGCCCGCTCGACGGCCGACGCGTTGGGCAAGGACCGCAACGACCACTGGCAAACGTTCGGGCCCACCAACGTCGGCGTGCACGCGGTCTCGGTCGCGATGGAGCTGAGCGACCCCGACACCGCCCTCACGGCCGCCGAGGAGGTCGACCCGGGTCGGCTGCTCACCCTGGAACGTCAGGCCACGCATCGCGTGCACGTCGCCCACGCCCTGGTCATGCGCCGCCGGCCGGACGAGGCGTACCGGCACCTCGTCCTCGCCGAGCGCCTCAACCCCGAAGGCCTGCCGCACGACACCCTCGCCCGCGATCTCGTCCGCGGCATGTTGCGCCGCAAGGGCAGCAAGCCCGCTGGCCTCAGCGCATTGGCCACACGGCTACGCGTGGCCGGCTGACGTACACCCAGTCCGCATGGCGCGCGGGAGCGGCGAGTCGTTCCGCAACTTCCGCATCCGCGACACTCCTGATCAGTTGGGTTGGCAGTCGTCAGCATGATGAGGCCGAGGCCGTGCGATGACGTCAGGAGATCAGCCGCAGATGTGTGGTTGATTCATCTGCATGGAGTTCACCCTGACCGACGCGGTGTCGCCTGACTGCATCACCTATCTCGACGGCGTCGCGGCCACCGCAGGCGCGCTGGACTACAAGCATCGCCTACTCCATGCGTTGCGTGTGCTGCCCGAGCAGGTCGTCGCGGATATCGGCTGCGGGTCCGGGACCGATCTTCCCGCTTTGACGACGGCGGTCGGCGCCCGCGGCACCGTGATCGGTATCGACTCGGACCCCCGCATGACGAAAGAGGCGCGGCGACGCCACGGCGAACGCCCCAACGTCGGCATCCTCTGCGGCGACGCCCAGGCGTTGCCGATGGCCGACACCTGCCTCGACCGCGCCCGCCTCGACCGTGTCTGCCAACACCAGCCCCGCCGTGCCCTCCCGTTGACGGGGACGTCGCGGTCGAACTCGGTGCCGGTGGCTCGCAACACAAGCCAGCCGCCGAGCCAGCGACGATTCGGGGCGGCGCCGACAGCGTGCCCGCTGGCGCCACGCTTTCGCCGGCGTAGCCGCGTAGTGAGGGACGACGAACAACGGCAGCGGGAGGGACAGCACCCGAAGGGCGCCGGTCACACCTGTCCGAGTGACCAGGCTGGTTGCTGGGTTGGCGAACTCGATCCTGAAAGGCAAGAGATGGTCGGTGAGCGGGGCGTTAAGGTTCCGGGATGAGCAAGGTCGATGCCCAGCGGGCGATGCGTGAAGCCCGGTACGCGGCACGAGCGAACCGAGCAGGCTCCGTGACTCCTCCTGCCGCGATCCCGCCACCCGCGGCGGTCGTCGGGCGCGCTACCTCCCCCGCGCCACCGGAGCCGGAGCCTCCCAGTCCGGCCGCCGCCGGGGGTGTCGACGTCGCCCTGTGCGGCCATCGCAACATGAGCAACAAGAGTTGCCAACGACCAGCTGGTCATGCCGAGAAGAGCCACCGGTATCGGTAGCTCCGCTGCATACCCAGCAGGCGCGGACTCACTCGGGGTCAGGACCCCGAGTCGGGCTCCTGACCCGGCTCAGCCTGCTCAGTCCCGGGAGCGCGGCTGCCGACCCGTCCGTAGCTTCTCACGATGAGGGCGAGCCCCACCAGCGCGGTGATGGGTCCGATCACCGCCCAGATCCGCTGACCGTTCATCCCGCCTGACTGGCCGAGCAGGTCGAGTCCTTGCAGGGTCCAGATGACCCCGGCGACGGCCAGTAGGACGCCGAGACCGAGGTAGAGCGATCGCCGCACGGGAACCTTCCCAGAAGTTGAGCTGGCATCAGGCGGGTGATGCCACGAGCGTGACCGATGGCCCGAGCACCGATCACCCGCTGGGCGCGAGGGCTGGGTGCCACGGGAGTGTACGTACCGGATTGGCATCGCGGTTCGTCATCGCGTGAACCAGTGGGCGGGGGTGTCGCCGAGTTCGGCGCGGAACGCTGCACCGAACGCGCTGGGAGTTGCGTATCCAACTCGGGCTGCGACAGCCGTGGCCGTCATGCCGCCGGCGAGGAGTCGGAGTGCTTCGAGTATGCGTAGCCGGCGGCGCCACTGTCCGACGGTCATGCCGGTGTCGGCGCGGAACGCGCGTTCCAAGCTGCGGCGGCTGGCGCCCACCCGGTGGGCGAGTGCGGCTACGGAGGAGGTGTCGCCGGGGTTGTCCTGCAGGGTCGCGGCGAGCGTGACCGCGCGTGGGTCGCGCGGTGCGGGCAGTTGCAGCGGTGTATCGGGGAGCGTGACGAGCTGGTCGGCCAGGACGCCGATCAGTCGTCGGTGGACCGGGTTTGCCAGTCGCAGCGGCGCTGATCGTACGGCGTGCAGGATGAGCTCTCGCAGGAGCGGTGGAACGTCGATCACCCGGCAGGTGGGCAGCAGGGCCAGCGATTGGGCCAGGTACAGGGTGCGTAGCGTGGCCGCGCCGGACAGGTGGAGTCGATGACGGACGCCGGCCGGTACCCAGGCCGCCCGGTGCGGCGGTACGACCCATGATCCGTCCGGGGTGTGAACGGTCAGGACGCCGTGGACGGCGTAGACGAGCTGACTCCACGCTGGATCTTGAGGTAGATCAAGCCAGCCGCCGGGGTGGGATACCGGATAGCACCGCACATCTGGTTCCGACTCGCCGACCGCCTGACGCATTCTCGACAGGATACGCCGCGATAGCGGTAGTGCGTACCTGTCAGCACCCCTACCTTCCTGCTCATGACCAAGCTGTCCCACATCGCGATCAACGCCGACGACACCTCCGCCAGCCGCGCCTTCTACCGGGCGACCTTCGGCTGGCAGTTCTCCGCCTGGGGACCACCAGGCTTCTACCGCGTCGAGGCGGACGACCCCCGCGGGCCAGGTGTGACCGCCGCGCTCCAGCAGCGCCGCCAGTTGCTGGCCGACCAGCCGACCACCGGGTTCGAGTGCACCATCGCCGTGGACGACGTCCACCAGGTCGAGGCGACCGCCCTGGCCGCCGGCGGCCGGTTACTCATGCAGACCACGACCATCGCCGGCGTCGGCCATCTGATCTGGCTCGCTGACCCCTCCGGCAATGTGGTGGGCGCCATGCAGTACGACAACAACGCCTACTGACCGCGAACATCCGACGATGCACACCACGATCAACTGCCCCCCAGGATGACGCGGACTCCCTTGGTGGAGCCGAGGTCGACAGGAGCGGTGCTGCCACCGGTGCAGGCGCCGCGGCCGGTTGCGGTGGCTCGGTACGAAGATCCGAACTGGTAGGCGCCGCCACCTTGGCTGTTGGCGGCTGGCTGGGTCCACACCACGCGC
>NZ_CDWTMG010000323.1:0-4312 GCF_977945845.1 Frankia sp. CcMO1 | reverse complement strand
CAGCGACAGATCCGGTGACCAACCCCCACGATGCGCCTGTTATGACCCGATGGTTGCTTCGGGAGGAACGCGACCGCGCCAGCGGCGAGGCGCCGATCAGCCGTTGCCGTCGGTCTTCGCCTCAACTGGCTCAACTGGCTCAACCGGCTCAACCGTGGCGTCCCCGGGGGCGACTGCCTCCGCCGCGACGGTGACGTCGTGGTCATGATCCGCGTCCGCGTCGGCGCCCGGCTGCGGACGGGCCGGCAGAGCGAGCTCGACGGAGGTCCCCGCACTGTCGACGACTTTGGCGTTCTCCAGCAACAGGAAGAGCGCCTTGGTCCGCAGGACATCGGCCATCAGGGCCGTCAGACCCTCGCCCTGCGCAAGCTGCTGAGCGTAGACGTCCGGCTGCACCCCGGAGCGATGGGCACGCAGGATGATCTGCTCCATCAGCTCGCCCTGGTCGATCCCAATCGACTCGGCATCGATCACCGCGTCCAGGATGAACTGGGAGCGGATGGCCTTGCCGGCGGACTCGCGGACCTCCGCGTCGAACTCCTCCTCGGTCTGGCCGAGGGTCTCCAGGTAGGACGTGCGGTCCGTGCCGATGTACTCCAGCTCGCGGGAGAGGCGGTGCTCACGGGCCTCGATCTCGCCGACGAGCAGCGAGCCGGGCACCGGCACCTCCACCCGCTCCAGGAGGCTTTCCAGCAACTTCTCCCGGGCTTGGCCGACCTGTTCGGTGCGGCGCGACTGCTCCAGGCGCGCCCGGATGTCCGCGCGCAGCTCGTCGAGGGTGTCGAACTCGCTGACGGTGGTCGCGAAGTCGTCGTCCAGGGCCGGGAGCTCCTTCTCCTTGACCCCGCGGACCGTCGCCGTCACCTGGGCGGGCTGACCGGCCTGCTCGCCGGAGAGCAGCTCCGTGGTGAAGGTACGAGTCTCGCCGTCCGTGGCGCCGATGATCGCGTCGTCGAGACCCTCGACCAGGTTGCCACTGCCGACCTCGTAGGACAGCCCGGTCGCCTCGGCATCCTCGATCGGCGTGCCGTCTGCCTCGGCGGACAGGTCGAGCGAGACGTAGTCACCCGCCTGCACGGCCCGCTCCACCGGCGTAAGCACCGCGAAACGATCACGCAGCGCGCCGACCTGCTCCTCGACCTGCTCGTCGGTGACCTCGACGGCGTCAACGATGACCTCAAGCTCCGAGAACTCCGGCAGGGTCACCTCGGGCCGGACGTCCACCTCGGCGGTGAAGACGAGCTGGCCGCCGTCGGCGAACTCGGTGATGTCCACCTCGGGCCGGGACAGCACGTCGACCTCCTCGGCCTGCACGGCCTCGGAGTAGAGCTGCGGCAGCGCCTCCTGGACGGCTTCGTCCAGGACGACATCCCGGCCCAGCCGCTGGTCCAGGATGCGCGGCGGGACCTTGCCCGGCCGGAAGCCCGAGACCCGGACCTGGCGGGCAAGCTTGCGATATGTGGCCTCGAGCGAGGGCTTGAGCTCGTCGAAGGGCACCTCGACAGTGAGCTTGACCCGGGTCGGGCTGAGGGTCTCCTTGGTGGCCTTCACGGCGCGGCGGTCTCCTGGTACGACGTTGGACAGGGGGGTGACACGCCGAGGCTATCGGTCGGGGCGGGGAGACTCGAACTCCCGATCTCCTGCACCCAAAGCAGGCGCGCTAGCCACTACGCTACGCCCCGAGGCGTTGCCTGCTCATTCTACGGGGTAAGCTCGCATCGATCACCTCGCGGGTGTAGCTCAATGGCAGAGCCCCAGCCTTCCAAGCTGGCCATGCCGGTTCGATCCCGGTCACCCGCTCCACTCTGGGTGGGTTGTGTCCGCGCGGGGGCGGACCTCGTCGTTCCGCCAGGCCTACCGGGAGGGCCGAGCCCCCCCCCGAACCCCCCGCATGCTAGGTGGATCCTGCTCCGGGCGTGGTTGGTCTCTTGCCGGTCAGAGGGAGCGGGCGATGAGCTCCTTCATGATTTCGTTGGTGCCGCCGTAGATCCTCTGGACGCGGGCTGCGGCGTACATGCGGGCGATGGGGTACTCGGTCATGTAGCCGTAGCCGCCGAAGATCTGTAGGCAGCGGTCGACGATCTCGCACTGCTTGTCGGTGGCCAGGTATTTGGCCATGGACGCGGTTGCGCCGTCGAGCCGGCCAGCCACATGCTCGGTGATGCAGTGGTCGATGAAGGTGCGCAGCGCCAGCGCTTCGGTACGGCACTCGGCGAGCACGAACCGGGTGTTCTGGAATTCCAGCAGGGGTTTGCCGAACGCCGTGCGCTCCTTGGCGTAGGCGATGGCCAGGTCGACGGCGTGTTCGGCGGCAGCCGCGGCATTCACCGCGATGGACAGCCGTTCCTGCGGCAGTTGCTGTACCAGCTGCATGAAGCCTTGGCCCTCGGCCGGACCGAGCAGGTTGGCCGCCGGCATCCGCATGTCGGTGAAAGCCAGCTCGCGGGTGTCGGTGCCCATCGCGCCGATCTTCTGCAGCACCCGGCCGCGTTCGAACCCTTGCAGCCCCTGGGTTTCCGCCACGATCAGCGACAGCCCTCTGCCGCCGGGCGCGTTGCCGGTGCGGGCCACGATGATGAGCAGGTCACAGTGGGTACCGTTGGTGATGAACGTCTTCGCACCGTTGATCACGTAATGGTCACCCTCGCGCCGGGCGGTGGTGCGCACGGCCTGCAGGTCGCTACCGGTGCCCGGTTCGGTCATCGCGATCGCGCCGACGAACACACCGGACGCCAGTCTGGGCAGCCATCGCTGCTTCTGCTCGTGGCCGCCGTAGGCGTTGATATAGCGCGCGACGATCGGGCTGTGCACCAGGTAGGCCCAGCAGTCGTCGGCGATGTAGCCCTGCTCGCGCAACACCACGGCCTCGTGCGCGAACGTGCCGCCACCGCCGCCGTACTCGATGGGGCAGCTGATGCACAGCAGGCCGATCTCGCCGGCCTTGTTCCAGAACTCGCGGTCGACCGCGTGCTGTTCGGTCCACCGCTCGTGGTTGGGTTCGGATTCCTTGGCCAGGAAGGTGCGGGTGAGGTTTTGGAGCTGGTCGAGCTCCTCGGTCATCCACGATGATCGGTAGGTCATAGTCTGTCCTCAGTGGCCGGTGAAGTTGCCGGCGATCCGTTCGGCGATCTTCGTCGCGATGGCAAGGGTTTCGGTGTCGGGGACGACCTGGCCGACCTAGCCGACCTACCCGATCTGCCCGTCAAAGGCCGCGGTCGCCGCGGTGTTGACGATGACGGCTTCTCCGATGCCCATGCTGTCCGACGGTACGGCAGGCTTTGCAAATGGTCAGCGGTGCTCGGCGTCCCCGCGCAGGGCAACGCGGCCGAGATCGGCAGAGCCCACGACCCCGCCGTCGCCCGCATGTACGCCGAGCACCCCGCCCAGCTGCGCTACCTGCGCCGCGCGCTGATCGACCCGGAACACGACAACACCAAGATGATCATCCTGCTCGCCGACCTCACTCTCAGCCAGGTCCGCGGCCTACGTGCCGCCGGCATTTCCACCAAGCCCGATCCAGAGCACACCCAGGCGCTGGGCATCCTGATCCGCGAGCTCGGCCCTGATCCGCGAACTCGGCCCTCGCCTGCGGCAACCCGTGGTCGAGTAGTTCTGGAACCACCTCGCCCAGGACGCGCCCACCGCCGGGCCACCGCCAGAGCCGACGATCAAAATCAGACCAGTCCCGCGCCCCTGACGCAGGGCTCCGGCGTGCCTACGGTGACGTTCTCCCGTGCCGCGGCGGGTGCGGCCGAACCCGGCGGCGTGTTCCGGCCCGGTTCAGCCTGGCCACCCGGTTCAGCCGCGCGGCGTGGAGCGGTCGGTGAAGCTTCGGCTGCAATTCGGATGCAAGAGGTATTTTGCGGGGGCTTCCCGACTGCGGACCGGATGCGGATCAAATATTCAGAGGAGGCCGATGGTGAGGCGTCGTGGCTGGCTCCCGGTAGCCGCGTGTGTGGGGATCGGCCTTAACGGCATCCGGCTGCGCGGCCGGGTAGGTGCCATCGACGTCATCGAATCGGTGGACCATGGGCATCCGGGAGGCGAGCCCGGCTCGGACGACCCTCACGCGCAGCATCCGTCGTACATCCTCCTCCTCGCCTCCGGAGTGCGTCTCGGCCCCGAGCATCGCCGCGCAGCCGACACCTACGCGCGTCGGCACGGCTGCGAGGTCCTCGACCTGGTCCCAGCCGAGATGTCGGCGCACCGGATCCTCGACCTGGCGCGGATGGTCGACCCGTCCACCTACCGGTCAGCCCGGCTGGCCCGCGGTCGCGGGGCCTTCCAGGCGGTGCTCGTCAATGCAGAGGTG
>NZ_CDWTMG010000322.1:0-4312 GCF_977945845.1 Frankia sp. CcMO1 | reverse complement strand
GCATGCCACATCAGGTCACAGCAGGCCACGCCGAACCAACATTACGCACAGTTACCAAACTGGCTGGGGTCTCACGCCCACCCCGGTTAACTTCGAAGACCCACCAAATCTGCGACTGGCTCGACGCCTGGCGCCAGGAGAGCTCAACCGGCCCCTGGTGGCCCGAGAAGATCACCCTCCGCGAGCTGAGCGCCGGCCGCCCCGCCCAAACCGGCCCAGGCCGCGTTTCCTGGTGCTACGGCGCCCCCGGCCTTGCCCGCGCCCAGCAACTCGCCGCCCTCGCGCTGGCCGACACATCGCGCCAGAAACGCGCCGAGTCCACGCTCGCCGCCTGCCTCGACGACCCCGTCCAACTCGCCAGACTCGTCGACCCGGCACTCTGCCACGGCTGGGCCGGCTTGATCGCCACCGTCCACCACGCCGCCGCCGACGCCCGCTACCACCCACTCGGCAGCCACCTCCCAGCCCTAACCGATCAACTCCTCGACAGCCTCGACCCGGCAGAGCCCGCCAGCAGCCGATCACCCGGCCTCATCGAGGGCGCCGCCGGGATCGCTGCCGTCCTGCATGGCCTCGCCACCGACAGCACAGCTACCTGGGAAACCGTGCTTCTCCTCGGCCGAACTTAGGGTCAGCCGCGAAGCCGAAGCGTGCTCGACGCGGACGTTTGCCACCCACGACATCCAGGGCGACCGCCGGACGAAGCGTCATCCCGTACCGCTCGACCTGTGACATAACGATTACTGCCAGAGTGGTCTGCGCAGCGGGCAATCGGAGGATCGGCCATCCGGCTCCGGAGAGGATATGGGGCATCGTCATGAGTAGGGCGAGCCAGCGGGCGGAGCAGGACGAGCTGCGAGCGCGGATGCGCGCGGTCGGCATGTCCCACGACGAGATCGCGATCGAGTTCGCCCGCCGCTACAAACTGCGCCCCCGCGCCGCTCACCGCGTCGCGCACGGCTGGACCCAGATGCAGGCCGCGGCCCACATCAACGCCCACGCCGCCCACACCGGCCTCGATCCCCACGGCGCGGCTCCCATGACCGCCCCGAAGCTGTCGGAACTGGAGAACTGGCCGCTACCGAACAACCGCCGCCGGCCCACACCCCAGCTCCTCCCCCTGCTCGCCGAGGTCTACGACACCAGCATCCACAATCTGATCGACCTCGACGACCGCGAACACCTCACCCCCATCGACACCCTTCTGATCACCACCACACGCCGAAGTCGCGCGGGGAGTGGAGCGATCCCGGATACTCCTCCGGACGTCATCGGGCCGTCATCGCGGCGTACCCGGCCGTCGCCGGCACCCGCCCACCGCCGTCCCGGCCCGGCACGCCGCCCAGACTCAGCGGACCACCCGTCGACCCGGATCCGGCTCGATCCCGCGACGAATCCCAAGCGGCGAGCGGCCTGTCCGCCACCCCGATGATCGGGCTTCTCGTCACCTGCGCGTCGCGATACGGGTCGCCACGCGGGCCCTGACCGTCCGTGATCCGGCGATCTGGCGCAACCGCCCTTCCAAGTCCGGGTACTGAATCCTTCCTCCGTGAAGTCACCGACGATCAGTGGCAGTCGGCGGTGGGCCGGGTAGCCCGCAGGGATGAGGTACGCCATCGGCGACGGGTTGACCCGGCGGAACAGGGGCCGGCGCCACGGTGCCTCGTCGACGCGGTGAACTGTCACGACCTACAACTCCTATCCGGGCACGGTCGCGAACCGGTCGACCTCGCCGTGCTCGGCGCAGTGCGGCGGCAGCCCCGCGACGGTCCTGACGAACAGCACCAGGCCGACGCTGTCCGGGGCGGCTACGGACGCCGACGGCGCGCCGCTGCGCCTCGACTTCGAGGTGTGGAACCAGGACAGCACCACAAAGATCACCGACGGTTCGGTGTCGAACGTCTCCCCGAACGCCACCGGTTCCTGGACGGTGCCCGCCGGGGTACTCGCCAGCGGCACCACCTACCAGTGGCGGGTGCGCGCCTACGACGGCACCGACTACTCGCAGAACTGGTCGTCGTGGATCCCGTTCACCGTCGACACGACCGTCCCGGCGGCGCCGACCGCGTTGAGCTCGGCGGCGTGGCCGTCAGGCGGCTGGGCCTCGGCCACCTCCGGCACGTTCACCTGGACCTCCCCCGGCGGGGACACCCAGTCGTTCCTCTACGGCCTCGACCAGCCCTCGCCCGCCACCGAGACCACCGGGACGACCACCCCGTCGCTGAACGCCACCGACGGACTGCACACGTTCTACCTGCGGACCAAGGACAAGGCCGGCAACCTCTCGCCGGTTGTCTCCTACAGCTTCGGAGTCGGCACCGGCGCGTTGGCGAGCCCGGCGGAGAACGCCCGCGTCCAGCGATTCGTCGTCCTGGAGGGACAGGCGCCGTCCTCCCAGGTGTCGGTGACCTACCGATACCGGCTGGGAACGAACACGTCGACGGCGTGGACGGACGTGCCGGTCGCGGACGTGACCACCGAGGGCACGACCACGAGCCCGACATGGCCCGCGCCGCGCAACGCCTCCGGCGCGTTCGACCGGCAGAACTGGAACGTCGGCTTCACCCTGCAGGGCGGCACCGACGGGCCGATCCAGCTCCAGGCCTGTTTCCGTACCTCGGGTGGCACCGTCACCTGCACCGGGGCCCGGACGATCCAGTACGCGCGTAACGCGTTCGGGGACTCCAACGCCACCAGCGACGTCGGCCCCGGAAAACTGGCCCCGCTGACCGGTGACTACTCCCTGTCGGCCACCGACGTCACCATGCCGACCTACACCGGCAGCCTGACCGTCGGCCGGTCCCTGACGACGTTGACCCCGCCCGCGGCGACCAGCGACCCTGCCGGCATCTTCGGCCCGGGTTGGACCTCGGATCTGCAGGGACCAGACACCGGTTCGGCGGCCAAGACGCTGACGGACAACACCGGCACCACAAATACCGTGACACTGACGTCGAGTGAGGGCGCCGCCTCGGCGTACTCCCGTACCGGGACCGGCGGTTATCCCTACGCCTACACCGGCATCGCGGACACCGCCACCGACGGCTCCAAGCTCGTCAAGGATTCGGCGACCCAGTTCACCCTCACCGAGGTCGACGGCACCAAGACGGTATGGGTGTCGAAGACCGTCGGCTCGGCGACGATCTGGGTGGTCGACCGGGTCGTCCAGCCCGGGTCCGCGACCACCTCGACGTACACCACGGACGGCGCCGGCCGGGTCACCCGCATCCTCGCGCCCGTCCCGGCCGGGGTGGACTGCTCGGGCACGCTCGGCGCCGGCTGCCGGGCACTGACCCTCGCCTACGCCACCTCGACCACGGCGACCGGCTCCGGCACCGACCCGGCCACCTGGGGCAATTACACCGGGCAGGTCTCCACCGTCTCGATGTCCCTCAACGGAGGCACCGCGACCGTCGTCGCCCAGTACAAGTACGACTCCACCGGGCACCTGCGGCTCGAGTACGACCCGCGGCTGGACAACACCGACGGCTCGCACCTCGGATCGGTCTACCAGTACAACGCTCAGGGCCGCCTCCAGAGCTACACCCCCGCGGGCCAGGACGCCTGGTCGTTCACCTACGACAGCTACGGTCGGCTGATCAGCGTGGCACGGCCCCGGCCCGCTGGCGCGGGTACCGCCACCCGTACCGTCGTCTACAACGTCGCCCTCAGCGGAACGGGCGCGCCGGTCGACATGTCCCCGAGCGCCGTCGCCGCCTGGGGGCAGCAGGACCTGCCGGCCTGGGCCACGGCGGTGTTCCCCGCGAGCAGGGTCCCGTCAAACCCGCCGGTCGCCGCCGACTGGCCCTACGCCGACCTGACCTACCTCAACGCCGACGGCCGGCAGGTGAACGCCGCCTCCTACGGCAACGGCGCCTGGCAGGTCACAACCAACGAACATGACGTCAAGGGCAACGTGATCCGTGAACTGACCGCGGAGAACCGTAACCAGGCCCTCACCCCGACCGCCGACACCGATCCGACCGCCGCGGCGCTCACCGACTCCGCGGCCCGCGCCCAACTGCTGGACACCGACACCGTCTACTCCGCCGACGGCGTGTCCGTCGTCGACACGTTCGGGCCGACGCATCGCATCGTTGACGACGCCGGCGCCCAGTACTCCGCCCGCGAGCACGTCCACACCGACTACGACGAGAACGCCCCGTCCGCACCCGACCCGTACCGGCTGCCCACCACCGTCACCACCACCATCCGCCAGGCCGGCGGGGCCGACGTCGACCCCCGCAAGATGATCAACGGCTATGAGGCGAAGACCGGCGCGGATGCCGCGACATCCGGCTGGACGCTACGC
>NZ_CDWTMG010000321.1:0-4335 GCF_977945845.1 Frankia sp. CcMO1 | reverse complement strand
GGGCCAGGCCGATGTCCTTCACCCGGCACCCGGCGGCTACGAACACGCTGCGCAACCACCCGCCGAGCCCGCAGATGCCTCAAACCCGCTTAACTTCGAAGAGCCACGATGACCGGCTCGGAAAGGAAGTCGTCCGATCGTGAGGGAAGCCGGACCTCGATCGGCTCGCGCTGACCGCGCGCCAACGAGTCGGGCCACAGCGGGAGTTCCGGTGACGTAGATAGAAGATCTTCCTCGGATGCAGATGCTGCTGCCTCGTCGGGGGTGAGCAGGCTCATGAACGCTATGTCCGCGTCAGGCAGGACGGCCGCGAGTGCGATTTCACGCCGTTCAGGCTGGGAGCGCCCGCTGAAGATCTGCGTGACGACGCGGATCCGATAGCCCCGGAATGGATCCGGCTTTACCGTCACCACTGCCTGTTCGTCGCGCGTGCGGATGCGTGCCAGAACAGCCACCCGCACACGGTCCGCTGTCTCCTGATGCATACTCGGCATGCCGTCACCTCCTTGACCTCGCTCTTCCCGCTGCCACGTCGAAGTGGCCGGCCCAAGACAGGTACCTCAGATACGATCAGAGTAATCGGTTGAGCCGGAGCCCGAGGTACGCGGCGAGCCGCCGGGCCCGCGCAAGCTCCGTGACATAGTCGATACCGGGCCGAAGAACCAGTTCGTATCGCATCTCGACCGAGCGCGCATCGACGTAAGCACGAAGATCCATCGGAAGATCTCCTCGCCGGATTCCGCAGTCGTCGAGTAGCGGTACGAGGACGTGGGTTCGTCTGACGATTTTACCATGAGCCGTGGCAAGCGCCTTCGCGTACGCCTCGACGACATAACCCACGAAGTACAGCGCAGCCAGCTGGCGCGACTGTGCGTGTAACACGGCGGCATCGGCGCCACGCTCGGAAGCCACCGCGGCCCAGTACTCGACCTGTTCGCGCCACGCTGGTTTCAGCTTGCCTCCTCCCGGCCCCAGCAAAACCCCGACATCCCCCAAAAGTGTAGCCAGAAGGTAGCGGGCCGGAACCATCGGCTCCGGCCCGCTACCGAGAAGTTGGCCCACCGGGACAGCACGAGTCTTCTGTCTTCTGAACGGGGCCCGGGGCCAGCCGCGCGGCTCAGACCTGGCGGCGGCGCTCCACCGCGTCGAGGATCTCCGCGACGGCCTCGTCCACCGGCACGCCGTTGCGCTGCGCCCCGTCCCGGAAACGGAACGACACCGCACCCTGAGCGACATCGGAATCTCCGGCCAGCAGCATGAACGGCACCTTTTGCTTCTGCGCCGTACGGATCTTCTTCTGCATCCGGTCGTCGGAGGAGTCGACCTCCACCCGGAGGCCGTGCGCGGCGAGCCGCCGGGCGACCTCGCCCAGGTACGGCACGTGCTCGTCGGTGATCGGGATGCCGACCACCTGCACCGGCGCGAGCCACGGCGGCAGCGCCCCGGCGTAGTGCTCCAACAGGATGGCGAAGAACCGCTCGATGGTGCCGAACAACGCCCGATGGATCATGAACGGACGCTGCCGGGTCCCGTCCGCAGCCTGGTACTCCAGGTCGAAGCGCCGCGGCAGCTGGAAGTCCACCTGGATGGTGGACAGCTGCCAGGTCCGGCCGATGGCGTCGCGGGCCTGCACGGAGATCTTCGGCCCGTAGAAGGCACCGCCGCCCGGGTCCATCACCAGTTCCAGGTCCTGCTTCTGCGCGGCCTCCCGCAGCAGTTCGGTGGCCTGCGCCCACTCCTCGTCGGTGCCGACGGCCTTGCCCTCCGGCCGGGTCGACAGCTCCAGGTAGAAGTCGGTCAGCCCGAAGTCGCGCAGCAACCCGAGCACGAACGTCAGCACGCTGTCGAGCTCGGCGGGTAGCTGCTCGCGGGCGCAGAACAGGTGCGCGTCGTCCTGGGTGAGCCCGCGCACCCGGGTCAGGCCATGGACCACTCCGGACTTCTCGTAACGGTAGACCGTGCCGAACTCGAACAGCCGCAGCGGCAGCTCCCGGTACGACCGGCCCCGCGACCGGAAGATCAGGATATGCATCGGGCAGTTCATCGGCTTGAGGTAGTAGTCGGTGCCGCCGTCGAGCTGCATGGGCGGGTACATGCCCTCGGCGAACCAGTCCAGGTGCCCGGAGATCTGGTAGAGCTCCGACTTGGTGATGTGCGGGGTGTTGACGAACGAGTACCCGGCCTCGATGTGCCGGCGCCGCGAGTAGTCCTCCATCGCGGTGCGGATCGCGCCGCCCCTGGGGTGGAAGACCGCCAGCCCCGGGCCGATCTCGGTCGGGAACGAGAACAGGTCAAGCTCCGCGCCGAGCTTGCGGTGATCGCGTTTCTCGGCCTCGGCCAGCCTGGTCTGGTAGGCCTTGAGCGCGTCGCGCGACTCCCACGCAGTGCCGTAGATGCGCTGCAGCTGCGGGTTCTTCTCGCTCCCCCGCCAGTAGGCCGCGGCGGAGCGCAGGATCGCGAAGGCCGGGATGGCCCGGGTGGTGGGCACATGCGGCCCGCGGCAGAGGTCCTTCCAGCACAGCTCGCCGGTCTTCGCGTCGAGGTTGTCGTAGATGGTCAGCTCGCCCGCCCCGACCTCGACACTCGCCTCGGCGTCGTCGGCCGCCGCGTCACTCGACTTCAGCCCGATCAACTCAATCTTGTACGGCTCGTCGGCGAGCTCCGCGCGGGCCTCGGGCTCGGTGACGACCCGCCGGGAGAATCGCTGGCCGGCCTTGATAATCGCCTGCGCCTTCTTCTCGATGGCCCTGAGGTCGTCCGGGGTGAACGGGGACTCGACGTCGAAGTCGTAGTAGAAACCGTTGTCGATGGGCGGCCCGATGCCCAGGCGCGCCTTCGGGAAGAGTTCCTGGACCGCCTGGGCGACGACGTGCGCGGCGGAATGCCGGACGATCGCCCGCCCGGCCGGCGAGTCAATCATGATCGGCTCGACGACGGCCCCGTCGGCGAGAACATGAGCGAGATCATGTTGCTGGCCGTCAACCAGAGCCGCGATCACGTTCCGGTCGTCGGCGAACAGCTCGGCGGCCGTCGTCCCGGTCGGCACCACCCGCGGATCGCTGCGCTGGGCGTGCTGAACGGTAAGGCGGACGTCGGACACCGAATCTCTCCTGTTGCGCTGGGAACACGGGTGCGGGGATCGCACCGCCGGTGCGTCGCCGGCCGGCAGGCGGCCCCACGGCGGGCCTTCCTGGCCCGTTCGCGATGCTACTCGCGGACGCATGGTGCCCCCGGCGAGCGGGGTACGGCGAGCGAGGTACTCAGTGTGACGGGTGCGGCTCAGTGTGACGGGTGCGGCGCGGGCGGCTCCGCCGTCGGCCGCGCACCCTCCCGGCAGCGGATGCCACCGAGGATGGTGTCGACGATCTTCGCGATCCGCGTTCCGCTCACCTCGCAGTCACCACTCATGTACTGCCGATAGGCGACCGGACCGACCAGCATGTCGACGACGAGGTCGACGTCGACGTCCGCGGCGAGTTCCCCCGATTCGATGCCGCTCCGGAGCATGGCGGCCGCCTTCTCCCGCGACGGCTCGATCACCTTCTGCGAGTAGGTGGCGAACAACTCCGGGTGCGTGCTCCGCTCGGCGACGAGCTTCGGCATGATCCGCCCGGACAACGACTGGAGGTTGTGCCGGCGCAGCGCATTCAGCCAGGCCACCAGGTCGTCGCGCAGGGAGCCGGTCTCGACCGCGTCGAGACTGTCGGCCAGGGTGTCCAACGCGTCCCCGATCAGGGCATCCTTCGTTGGCCATCGGCGATAGACCGTCGCCTTGCCGACCCCGGCGCTGGTCGCCACCGCCTCCATCGACAGGCTCGCGAAGCCGACCGTCGCGAGCTCGTGCAGCGCGGCATCGATGATCGCCTCATCGCAGCGGGTGTCCCTCGGACGACCGGGAGCGCGGGAGACGCGGACCCCGGAGGGCACCCGGTCGGACGGCCGCCGAGGATGCGGAGTGCGCACGTCCCGGGTGGCCATCAGGCGGGACACCGGTCTGATCCCCCGCACGCTCCGTCGCCGCCGTGCCGATGCATCCGCATGGAAAGGCCACCCGCCACCTTGATCGCGCCGCACGTTCCCGCCGGACTTCAAGATCAGCATACGTCCCAGCCGGCCAAGACGCATCCGTTTGCCAGGGCAGCGGCGTGGCGTGCGTCGCGTTCCACGCCGATCGGGCCATGGTCCACCGCGAAACCACCACCCGAACGCCCCAGCCCGAACAGCCACCTAGGGCCTGTTTGGGAAGTACGTCCCGGGGTTGGCCGTGGATCTGATGGTGATTTTCGGATTGCATGATCCGTTGTGTGGCGCGGGGTGACCTGACGAACGAGCAGG
>NZ_CDWTMG010000320.1:0-4357 GCF_977945845.1 Frankia sp. CcMO1 | reverse complement strand
CCCGCCATTGCACCCGGTCCTCCCACGTCCACGGCAGCTCGCACAGGTCGGACCACATTCTTCACCGCTGGGGCCCGGGTGCGGCGAGACGGTCGCGGCGCGCTGCCGCCGGGTGCCGGCCGTGGGGTGTTCGTGCAGCTCATCACGGCTCCGTGCAGCTCACGACTGATGGTGGAACGGGGAACGGACGAGCTCCGTCGCCTCGGCGTCCAACGGCGGCAGCTGGTCGCGAGCGACATCCATGACCCGGTAGGCCAGCAGACTTACATACTCCGCGAAGGCGGCGGGATGGCGCATCAAATCCAGGACTGGAAGGTTGTCATATTGACGACCAAGCTCCATATGCGCGATGTGGAGTTCATGGGCCGCCTCGGGTACCTCGGCGTCCCGCCGCAGCCAGGGCACGGGAATGATCCCGGACGGCGGGTTCCCGCCCGGCTTGGTCGCCCGGCGGATACGTTCCTGAAAGACGCCGAACTCCCGGCCGCACCAGTCGCTCTCGAAGTAGTCGTCGCACCACAGCGCGACCAGCACCGGAGCCGTGCGCACCGCGTCGCGCAGCGAGGTCGGCCAGTGCTCCCCGCCGCCCAGCCGGTCGGCGTCGAAGAATCCCGTCGGCCGGATCCGGCGCCTGACCTTGCGGCGCAGCTCCAGCTCGAGCTCCCGATGGAAGATGGCCACGCGATCCCGGTCGTCGCGGTGCGCGTGGCTGGTGAAGAAGTAGTAGGTCGGGGCGCCCGACGGCCCGTGGCTGGGCGGGGGCGAGGAGGGCGGTCCAGGCAGCTCGAGCGGTGGCCAGGAGGCGAACTGGTGCGCGGGCACCGGTGATGACACGCCGAGCAGCGCCGAGCCCGCGCCGCTCCAGTGGGATCGCAGCTCGGCCACCAAGCGCCGGAAGTCCACGACAGACCGGTCGTCGCGCGGCGCGACCAGGTCGAGGGCCTGCACCAGGGCGTCGAGCATGCCGGGATCGGGCTGGCCGACCGCCTCGCTGACCAGCGTGGTCAGGCGGACCGCGACGACCGGGGAGGTCAGCGCGACCGTGCGACCGAGGATCCGCGCCAGCTCGTCGAACCAGTGGTCGAAACCGGCCAGGTCGGCGATGTACTCCACCCGCATCAGGGCCGCGACGAGCTCGTCGACCTCCCGGGGGGCCAGCCGTGCTTGTTGATCACAGGAATCGATGGTGCCTGCGCCGCGTCGCACCCCACCGGGTCACGTACCTCGTCTGCGACCATGACGGTGGCGGCCCCGGCGGAGCCCACGGACACGGCGGGGGTCCGGAATCACGCATCGCCCGGGCCCGGGACGACTGGTCACCGCCGGTGGCGTCCCGGACGGCCGGCGTCGGCCGCAACGCCGCCATCTCCAGCAGGCGCCGACACAGTTCCGGCGTCACGACCGCCTCGCGGATCAGGTACCCGGCGATCTCCGCGAGCAGGGCGGGCCGGTGTCCGACCAGCTCCCCCAGCTGGGCTGCGGTGGCCGGGTCGACCATCGGCGCCGCGCTGGTGAGCAGCATGACCGACTCGCGACGACGCAACGGCCCGATGGGCATCGTCCGGTCCCGCCAGGCGTCCACGGTGCGGTCGGCGATGATGATCACATGCGCCTCGCCGTCGGGCAGGAACTCCGCCACCTCATCCGGACTGCCCACACCCGCGAAGATGACCAACCACCCCGCGCTGGGCTCCGGCCCGGCGCCGGCCGCGCCCGGGGCGGGGCCGGTAAGTCCGGTGCGGACCCGCTCGTAGAGCTCGCCGATCTGCCCGGGGACGGCGGTGGTCGTCGAGCAGTCCACCCACCACGAGACGTCGTAGCGCAGCTTGAACCGATGCTGGTACTCGCCAGCGAGCTCGGTCTCCCCGATGTCGGACTGGTCGCCCTCCGGCACCAGCACCACCCGCCGATGCCGGGCCAGACCGTCCCAGATGCGTTCCAGCTCGTCGTCGCGACCGGCGAACAGCTCGTTCTCCCGGCGGCTGCGCCACACCGGGGGCGCATCGCCGGGCCGGCGACCGGGCCGGGCATAGGCGTTCATCGCCGGGCTCCCGCCTGTATCCCCGCCAGCAGTCCGTCGACCGCGGTCGGCTCGAACCGGCTCAGGTCCAGCTTCGGCAGCGTCCGCAGCGGCTCGGGTAACGGTTCGCGGTCGATGACCGCCCGGATGACCTGATTCTCGAGCGGTCCCGCCAGCCCCAGCCGCTCCCACGCCTCGATCTCGGTCTCGCCAGGGTTCTCCGGGCGGGGCGGCCGGTAGCGCCGCGACAGCAGGGCCACGGTGACATCCGGCCGGCGCGCGGCGATGCGGTCAACCGTCTCGGCCAGCCGCTCACCTCTACTCTGCGCCCATCTGACCTGCACGACCCGGTGGGAGCCGCGGCGCAGCAGGTATTCGAGCCAGTCCGCCCACTCCTGGTCGGCGCCGACGTAGCTGATGGCGACCAAGCGGGAGACCTCCGCCGTCGGAGTCTGCGGCGGCGGTACGTGAGACGCCGCCGGCGGCGTGGTTCGGCAGGAGGTGGTCGTCGGCGTGGGCACGGGGGATGCCGTCCCGATCGAAGCCGCGCGCCGCGCCTCGTCGCCGTCGCCGTGGGTCCGGAAACCGGCTCTCCCGTTCCCGTTCACGTTCCCGTTCACGTTCACGGACCCGGCCAGCGGAAGGAAGGGGGGCATCGCTTCCGGCGGGTCCCCGGACGAGCCGGGGTGGGAGCCGAAGGCCGCGGCGGCGCGGCGCACCGCGAGGTCGAGCACCGGGTCCAGGGTGATTTGCTGGGCCGCGACGATCCGCGCCGCGAACATACGGACGAACCAGTAGTATCCGCCCGCCCCGAGCAGCATCTTGCGCATCATCCAGAGCAGGCCGCGCTGGCGGTAGGTGTCGGGGAGCCCCGCGCTCGCGTCCGCGAGATCCTTCGTCGCGATCGCCGGGACGGGATCCTGCACCGGACGCCACAGCACCCGGATGAAACCATCCTCCAGCCTGGTCGCACCGGCCTTGCTGAAATTTTCGATGCGCGAGTGGAAGACCTCCCACTCGCGCCCGCACCAGGCGTCCCTGAAAAAGGGATCGGAACAGAGCGCCACCATCACGCGGGTTCCACCGGCGCCGGCGGCCAGGGCCAGGTCGGCGTCCATGCCGGGACGCGGGCGGGTGTCCAGGATTCCGCCCACCGCGGAGCCAACCTGAACCCGCAGCTCGTACTCGAGATCAGCGTGAAAGCGCTGCACCCAGCGCCGATCCTCATCTGCCGCATAGGGGACGTAATGAAGTAACAAATACGTGATCGAGAGCATCATCGCAGGTCACAGGCCTGTGGAGGGTTCGAAACGCGCAAGTTATTTCATTTCGACTCCATAGGAGATGAAGAAGTAGTTCTTCATCGGGTACCCTCAAAATCCAGCACCATGCGCCCCCGAACCTACCGTCACCCAGCGGACGGTGGCATCAGACGCTATCAGCCGACCGACGGCATGGCGATAGCCGTCCGCCCGGTTTCCTCAATGATCGTTCAACAACGATCGTCCAACATGGACGTGGCGGGAACAGGCCGGTCCATCGAGTACGTCCCGCGTCCCGCGGACGTCTACCGCCGGTCACCGGATGCCCCGGGCGGAACTTTCTGCTTTCCGTCAGATTTCCGTCGGCGCGTTTTCCCGGCGACCTCCCTCAGCGCACCTCCCAGTGCTCGGGTTCGAGCCGGAGCCAACGATCAATCTCCGCTCGCCACCAGATCCGGGTCCCGCCCCAGGTGGCGGTGCGATTTACCACCGCAGCCGGGCTCGGCGCGGCCGGATCGACCCGGAGCCGATGGTCGACCGCCTGGCGGGTCAGACCCAGCGCCCGAGCGATGTCGCCGGACCCGACAAGCAGCGGTAGTCGATCCACGGTTGCCGACGTTAGCCAATTCGGGCCGGCCGATGCCGCCGGTGGCCGCGGCCGTCCCCGGCCACGATCCCGGAGACTGCGTAACGATGCCGACGCCAATCGGTCGGTGACCATTCCTCCCCAGTAGGCTACCGGTCGTCGGACACCCGTCGCCGCTCGCGACCAGCGGTCTCGACCGGTACCGGTCGGTACTGATCGGTACTGATCGGTACTGATCGGTACTGATCGGTACTGATCGGTACTGATCGGTACTGATCAAGACAGTCTCCTGGATGCGCGCACCAGCGACACACGCATGTGCTTGGGTAGTCACGTATCGCGAACATCATGCTGGCCGGGGCCGCCGGGCCGGAGAGTGTCGTAAACATTCACCTGCTTTAGCGATCTTGCTGTGGGTGACGGTTCACGGGCATGGCTGTGGGCCGCGCCGGGCGGGGTGGTTGGGGTCGGCTGCCGTCAGGTGGGGAC
>NZ_CDWTMG010000319.1:0-4381 GCF_977945845.1 Frankia sp. CcMO1 | reverse complement strand
GGCCAGCCTCGACGCCGATGACCGGATCGAATCGGTGATCACCCCGCTCGCGGCGCTGGAGTTCACGAACAACCTGGTCACGAGCCCGGACGGCAATCCCGTCAACAGCCCCGCCGGGAAGATCCTGCTCGGCGCCCAGCGCCGCGACCCGGATCCGGCCTCCGCCCAGCGGCGCCTCGCCGACTCCATCACGACCCTGCAGCGGATGCAGGCGATCCCGGTAGCCGAGCGGGTCTACGACAACCCGGCATGGGTCTCCTTCCTGCTCCGCGACAACACGGGTGCCATCCGCAAGTCGATCAAGCCATTCTTCCCGACCGAATCCACCAGCCAGATGGTCACCCGACTGCGGGGCAACGCCTCCCTCACGACCGAGGGCCAGGCCGCGACCCTGGTCGAGAAGGCCGTATCCGAACGCATATTCGATAATGCGACGACAACGTCGACCGGGGCGCCCGCGCTGCTCCGCGACCTCAACGACTACCTGCGCGGCGGGTTCGCCACCCTCGGGGGCATCTCCCTGGCGCTGATGGCCGGCCTGCTGCTCGTCGCCTTCGCGGTGCGCTGGCGGCTGCTCCCACTCGGCGTCGTCGCCGTCGGCCTCATCTGGGCGTTCGGCCTCGCCGGCTACGCGGGCATCCCACTGTCGGTAGTGACCATCTCCGGTCTGCCGGTGCTGCTCGGCGTCGGCATCGACTTCGCCGTCCAGCTCCACAGCCGGGTGGAGGAGGAGGCCCAGCTGGCCCGGGCCGGCCATCCCGTCATCGCGGCCCTGGCCGGGCTGCTGCCCGCGCTGAGCGCCGCCACCGTCGCCGCGGTGCTGTCCTTCCTCGCGCTGGAGTTCAGCGACGTCCCGATGATCCGGGACTTCGGCACGCTGCTCGCCCTGGGCCTGCCGGTGATCGTCATCGCCACGATCCTGCTTCTCACCGCCTCGTTGGGCCTGCGGGAACGTCGCCGGCCGACCCCCCGAAGGACTACACCCACGGCCCGCTGGGTCGGATGGTGATCACCCTGGGATCCCTGCCACGGATCACCGCGGTCCCGCTCGCCGTCGTGTCCGTCGCGGTCTTCGCCGTCGGGATCGTCACCGACGGCACGCTGAAGATCCAGACCGATCCGGAGAAATGGGTCGACCAGCAGAGTCAGGTCATCAAGAACATCAACACGCTGCGCGCGAGCACCGGATCCGCCAGCGAGCTGGGCATTTACGTCCAGTCGCCGAACGTCTTCGACGACGCCACCGTCTCCTTCCTCGCCGAGTTCGCGAACACCCGGCTCGCGAAGGACCCGGCCGACCTGCTGACCGCGTCGAGCCTCGTCACGACCATCAGCTTCATGATGGAGGTGCCGAACACGACGGTCGTCCTGCCGACGGGTCAGGACATCCGGCTCGGCTACGCCGCGGCGCCGCCTGACATCCAGCGCGCCACGGTGAACCTGGCCCACAACGCGCTCAACCTCGTCTTCCGCACCGGATCGGGCTCGTTGGAACGGCGGGCCGCGATCGTCGACGACATCCGGGACACGGTCCATCCGCCGCAAGGGGTACGCGCCACCCCGTCGGGCCTCGCCGTGGTCGGCACCGGGCTGCTGGAGAACTTCACGAAGAACCGGACCCAGCTGACCTACTTCGCGCTGGTCGGCGTCCTGCTCATGCTGCTGGTCTGGCACCGCAGCATCGTCCGGGCGGTCCTGTCGCTGGTGCCGGTGCTGATCGCGGTCGGGCTCAGCTCCATGATCGCCTGGCTGGCCGGCGTCGACCTCAGCCCGCTCACCGCGGTCGGCGGCCCGCTCGTCATCGCGCTGGGCAGCGAGTTCACCACCCTGCTCGTGCTTCGCCACCTGGCGGAGCGTCGACGCGGCCTGACGCCGAAGGAGGCCGTCGACCAGACCGCGGCCCGCACCGGACGCGCCTTCGTGGTCTCCGCGCTCGCCGCCGTGATCGGGGTCGCCGTCCTGGCCTTCAGCTCCCTGCCGCTGCTGCGCGACTTCGGTCTGCTGGTTGCCCTCAACGTCGCCGTCGCCCTGCTGTCCGCGCTGGTCGTCCTCCCACCCCTGTTGATCTGGGCGGACGAGCGCGGCTGGGTGCACCAGCCACGCCAGGCCGACCCGGGTCCGGCGGTCGGCGACAGGACCGGACCGGGTCTTCGTCAACGCGGCGACATGTGGGACGCTCAAGAAACCCGTTCCAAGGCCGGCGCATCACGGCCACAGCCGATGGCGGGTGGAAACCAGGACGAGACATCCGCCGTATAGGCTCGGCAGCCGCCCGAGCGTCGAAGGAGAGGGCATGAGTTTCGAGTTCAAGGTCGCGGATCTCGCACTGGCCGAGTTCGGCCGCAAGGAGATCCGGCTTGCCGAGCACGAGATGCCCGGCCTCATGGCCACCCGGGCGGAATACGCGGCCAGCCAGCCCCTCAGGGGCGCCCGCATTATGGGCTCCCTGCACATGACAATTCAGACCGCGGTGCTGATCGAGACCTTGGTATCGCTCGGCGCCGACGTCCGTTGGGTCTCCTGCAACATCTTCTCCACCCAGGACCACGCGGCCGCCGCCGTCGTCGTCGGGCCGAACGGCAGCAAGGACGACCCGCGGGGCGTGCCGGTCTTCGCCTGGAAGGGCGAGACCCTCGAGGAGTACTGGTGGTGCACGGACCAGGCGCTGGCCTGGCCGGGCGGCGGCACCCCGAACATGATCCTCGACGACGGCGGCGACGCGACCCTGCTCGTCCACAAGGGCGCCCAGTTCGAGGCGGCCGGCGCGGTCCCCGCGACGGACACCGCGGACGGCGAGGAGTACGCGATCGTCCTGGAGACCCTGCGCCGCACCATCGCGGAGAAGCCGGGCCGGTGGACCGAGACCGCGAAGAACATCAAGGGCGTCACCGAGGAGACCACGACCGGCGTGCACCGTCTCTATGAGATGGCGAAGGCCGGCACGCTGGCATTCCCGGCGATCAACGTCAACGACTCGGTGACGAAGTCGAAGTTCGACAACAAGTACGGCTGCCGCCACTCCGTCATCGACGGTCTCAACCGCGCCACCGACGTGCTCATCGGCGGCAAGGTCGCCGTGGTGTGCGGCTACGGTGACGTCGGCAAGGGCTGCGCGGACGCGCTGCGCGGCCAGGGAGCCCGGGTGATCGTCACCGAGATCGACCCGATCTGCGCCCTGCAGGCCGCGATGGATGGTTTCCAGGTCACCACCCTGGAGGACGTCGTCGCGACGGCGGACATCTTCGTCACCACGACCGGCAACTTCAACATCATCCACGCCGAGCACATGGCGGCGATGAAGCACCAGGCGATCGTGTCGAACATCGGGCACTTCGACAACGAGATCGACATGGCCGGCCTGGCCAGGACCCCCGGCATCAAGAAGATCAACATCAAGCCGCAGGTCGACGAGTGGGTGTTCCCGGACGGCCACTCGATCATCGTGCTGGCCGAGGGCCGGCTGATGAACCTCGGTTGCGCTACCGGGCATCCGAGCTTCGTGATGTCGAACAGCTTCACCAACCAGGTGATCGCGCAGATCGAGCTGTTCACGAAGACCGAAAACTACCCCCTCGGGGTGTACGTGCTACCCAAGCACCTCGACGAGAAGGTCGCCCGGCTGCACCTCGACGCGCTGGGCGTGAAGCTCACCCAGCTGACCAAGCAGCAGGCGGACTACATCGGCGTGCCCGTCGAGGGTCCGTACAAGGCCGACCACTACCGCTACTGATCGTCCAGCCCTCCCGCGCCGATTCCGGTTAATCCGGTCAATCCGGTTGACCGGAATCGGCGCTTCGCCCGGAATCGGCGCTTCGCCGGCCGGGATCGGTCAGCGTCTCCTGGACGACCAGCAAACCGACGTCCACGATGGGTCACTCAGATCGTCCAGGCTGTACCAGCCGGCCGGCAGGTAGGTTCCCCAGGTCGCCGACGGGACGTCGGCGCTCGCCCGGCCCAGCATCGCGGGCCTGCGCACGCCGAAGGTCGCGTCGCCGCCGGGGCAGCCCAGGTGCCCGAACCTGAAGATCGGCTCGCCGGCCTCCTCACCCCGGCCTGGACCGGTCCGGCACAGCGATGCCGTGGCCGGCGGCCACAACGAGGCGACATGGACGTAGAAACCGGCGTCGAGATACGTCGCGGGTCTGTTCGGCTCTCCGGCCGCCGCCGGCACACCAACCTCCGTCGCCTGCCCGCCCGGGCAGTTCGCCCAGGTCGCTCCACCGGCCTGCGCGGCGCCCGCGTTCACCAGAGCCAGGATGCCGCTCACCACGAGGGTCGCCCCGGCGGTGGTCAGAGTGGCCAGGGTGGTCCGAGTGGTCCGAGTTGCGCCGCCGCGCCGGCCCGCCCGCCGGGAGCCACGCCGCGCGGGACGACCTCCTCC
>NZ_CDWTMG010000318.1:3983-4726 GCF_977945845.1 Frankia sp. CcMO1 | reverse complement strand
GAGCCGGAAAGCCGCGGGGATCCGATGACGCCGTTGCGGTGGACGACGAAATCGACTCGGAAGCTTGCCCTTGAGCTGACCGGGATGGGGCATCCGGCCAGTCATGCCGTGGTGGCCGAGATTCTGAAGTCGATCGGGTACAGCCTCCAGGGAACGCGCAAAAGGCACGAGGGGCGTGGGCATCCGGACCGTGACGCCCAGTTCCGCCACATCAGTGCCACCGCGGCGGCGTTCCTGGCGGCCGGAGACCCGGTGATCAGCGTGGACACGAAGAAGAAGGAGCTGGTCGGGCCGTTCCACCAGGGCGGCAGGGAGTGGCACCGCAAGGGCGAACCGGTCGAGGTGAACGCCTACGACTTTCCCTACCTCGCAGACGGGAAGGCCATTCCCTACGGCGTCTACGACCTTGCCGACAATTCCGCGTGGGTCTCGGTCGGGGTCACCAGCGACACGGCGCAGTTCGCGGTCGCGACCATCGCCAGGTGGTGGGACGAGATGGGCCGGGAGAAGTACCCGGATGCCAGACGCCTCATGATTACCGCCGACTGCGGCGGGTCGAACGGGAACACGGTCTGGTTGTGGAAGCGAGAGCTCGCGAGGCTCGCCGCCAGGACCGGCCTGGAGATCAGGGTCTGTCATTTCCCGCCAGCGACCTCGAAGTGGAACAAAATTGAGCACAGGCTGTTTTCCTATATCAGCGTCACCTGGCGCGGCCGGCCGCTCGCGACCTACGAGACCGTGGT
>NZ_CDWTMG010000318.1:0-3652 GCF_977945845.1 Frankia sp. CcMO1 | reverse complement strand
CCATAGATGTGGGCGGCCCTTTGCCGTCCATTCATCGGTAAGCTCTCCCGCGATGATCGGGTAGTGAGCGATTAAGTCGACTACAACCATACGGCTGCGCCGCGGGTAATGCGTGCAACTAGGCACGCTCGCGCTCCTTTTGTGCGGAAGCATTTTTTCGGCGGTGTTTTCGCGAGGTAAAATCGCAAAATCGAGATCCCATGCCCGGAGAGCACAGAACACACAAAAAGAGAAATTCTCACGGAAAGTGTCGGCTTCCCGGCTTATTCCTGCAGCTCACCGCTGTGCGATCTGCGTTCCAATCTCGATGCACAGAACACGCAAAAAGCGAACTATCCAGAAAACGTCTTGGCTCCAGAATATTCGTGCAGTCTAGGGCTATGACTTCTCCAACAGGCACAACAGTGCTGTCATCGTCGCCGGCGCGCGGACTCCGATCGGCAAGTTGTCCGGAGCGATGAAGACTTTCTCCGCCGTGGACCTCGCCGGTTTCGCGATCGAGGCTGTGTTGGCGAAAGCCGGCATCGGCGGTGAGCGGGCCGGCTATGTGATCATGGGTCGCGTCATCCAGGCGGGCCAGGGGCAGAACACTGCACGGCAGGCCGCCGTCCGGGGCGGTGTTCCGATGAACGTCCCGGCGCGCACGGTGAACGCGGTGTGCCTGTCCGGCCTCGACGCGATCGTGCTGGCGGCCAGCCTCATCGCAAGCGGCGAGTACGACGTCGTCGTCGTGGGTGGCATGGAGTCGATGACGGGGGCACCGCACCTGTTGCCCTCCCTGCGCGCCGGCGTCCGCTACGGCAACGCCGTAGTTCTCGACGCCACCGTTAGTGACGCTCTCTTCTGCGCCTTCGACTGGACGGGCATGGGACCCTCCACTGAGCGACACATGGAGGGTCAGGGCATCAGCCGAGCCGAGCAGGATGAGTTCGCCGCGCGGTCGCACCGGTGCGCCGCCGCTGCCATGAGGAACGGTCTGTTCGATGACGAGATCGTCTTGATGACGAGATCGTCCCGGTCGAGGTGCCCAAGCGCCGTGGCAAGCCTGTGCTGGTGACGCAGGACGAGGGCGTGCGGGGTGACACCACGGCGGAGGCGCTGGCCAGGCTGCGCCCCGCGTTCGCCCCGAACGGCACGATCACCGCCGGCTCGGCTTCCCAGATCTCCGACGGTGCCGCGGCCGTCGTCGTCATGAGCCGGGTGAAGGCGAACGAGCTCAGTCTCCCCGTGCTCGCTGAGATCGGTCACCATGGCTTTGTCGCGGGCCCGGACGCCTCGCTGCTGTCCCAACCCGCGAACGCGATCGCGGCCGCGTTGCGCAAGGAGGGGCTGACCCCCGCGGACGTGAACCTCTACGAGATCAACGAGGCGTTCGCGGCGGTGGCCAAGGAGAAGCTCTCATACTGCGCGTTCCAGCGTGAGCTCGGCGTTGGTCTTCCCCTGCGCCGGGCTGGCCGGCCGGCCGATCCCTTGCCGGCCGCGGCGGCTCAGCCAGGCCGCACGCTCCTAGCACATCGTGCTGGCCCGTTCCACCCCGCTGCTCGACACAGGCCTACCGCACCCGAACCGGACGACGAGATCCTGCGAATAAGAGGACAGGTTCCCGCCCCTTCATCGCATCAGCGGCGGTCCGGCTGACCCGCTCGTCAGGTGAGAGTGTCAAGATCGCGCCTATCTGTACTCGCAAGCCGTGATCAGATCGCCAGGGCCGTATGATCCCCTGACTCGTCCCGTGCCCCCGGCCGCCCTGGAGGATGCCGCGGACGGTACCGGCTCTGGCCCTGCCGGTGCCGGCTCGCGGACGACCGAGCAGCGCCGGTTCAGAACTCGTACTTCTGCTTGAGCTCGGCGAGTGTGTCGACGAAGCCATCCAGGTGTTCGTTGGACAGTCGGTTGTTCACCATCAGTCGGATCACGGCCTGGTTCTTGTTCACCGCCGGGTAGCCGAACATCGGTACCAGATACCCGCGATCGAGGAAGTCCTGCCGGACGCGTACGGCGGTGTGGTTCGAGCCCACCGAGATCGATGTGACGTAGGTCGGCGTGGCGTTGATGGTGCAGCCGATCCCGAGCAGTCGCTCCCGCAGCCGGTCGACTCGGTCGAGGTAGCGTTCCATCACCGACGGGTCTTGTCTCATCCGGCGCAGCACATGGACGATGGCGCCGGCGGTCGGCGGCTGAATGTTGTTGGTGAACACCGACGTGCCCGACAGAAAGCGGAACGCATCAAGAGCGTCGGCCGGTCCCGCGAGGGCGCCACCGCCCAAGCCGATGGACTTGCCGAACGACACCATCAGGAAAGTCGCCCGGCGCAGCTCCTCGTATTCAGCGGCGAACCGGTGGCCGCCGTTGCCGTAGACCATGAAGCCGTTCGCGTCGTCGACGAAGCTGACCGCGCCGAACTCGTCGCACAGGTCGAGGATCTCGCCGACCGGAGCCATCGAGCCGTCGGAGTACACGGTCAAGAATCCGACAACGACCCGCCGGCCGCGGAGGTTCTCCAGCACCTGCCTGAGATCGGCAATGTCATTGTGGCGGAAGGCGATCATGTTACGTCCGAACTTGAATCGCTCAACGGCCTTCCACATGCTCCAGTGGCTGTCCCGGTCGAGCACGAACACCGTGTCGGCGTTGTCCACGCCGGGCTGGTTGTTGAACGAGAACCTGGCGCTCATCGCGTGCACGAATCCGACGTTGGCCAGCAGTCCGGTGGCGAAGGTGAGCGCTTTCTGCCGGCCGGTGATCTCAGCGACCAGCGCCTCCAGTTCCAGGTGTGGCCGGGCGACGCCCTGAACCACTCGGGAGCCGTCGACGACCAGGCCATAGGAGTCGAAATGAAATAACTTGCGCGTTTCGAACCCTCCACAGGCCTGTGACCTGCGATGATGCTCTCGATCACGTATTTGTTACTTCATTACGTCCCCATAGTTCATTGCCGTCTCGACGAAGACGTTGCGCACGTCCGGGTCGTGTTGCCATCCGAGGATGCCGATGCCGGCGAAGTTGACCACTTTTCTGCCGTTGATGCTTATGACCGCGTCGTTGAGGTCGTCAAGCTCAGGCGTCGCGATCAGCTCGCCGCTTCGCCTTGCGCTTTCGACCCATTCGGAGAAACCCCAGCGGGCCAGCGCCGGCTCCGCGGACAAGGTAGTCATGATCGTCCCTTATTTCGGTGAGTTGGGCCCAGGAGCGTTGGCGTCTTCTCGTTGCTCGGTGATGGAAGGGCAAATGCGAGACCGCTGGACGGTGCCAATGGAGCAGGCCGAGACCAGGTCAGCCCACGACGGGGCCACCGAGTTCCGGGCCACCGAGTTCCGGTCGGTTCAGAGCAGGGTGCCGAGTCGGGAGTCGGCTTCCTCGGCGCTGATGCCGAATTGGGCCAGGTCGTAGCGGTGCGAACGGAGGCGTTCGTCTTCGGCCAGCACGGCCGACATGGCCGGGCGGACCTCGTTGGCCAGGTCCCATCCGAGGTGGCGATAGATGTCGGCGACGACCGCCAGCGGGTCGGCGGTGAACTCGTCGAATTCGACGTCGTAAAACCTGGCCTGGTCGTGTTTGGCCCGCTCCGTGGCGAATCGCGCAAGAGTGCGAGTGGCGAGTTCGAGCAGGGCAGGGCCGATCACCTCGCCCTGGAAAACTGAGGACATGCGGG